>JANOSQ010000167.1:0-3244 GCA_031415915.1 Fimbriiglobus sp.
CGCTGCGGGAACTCGAACTCATCTGCGACTTCGGGTGGCTCGCGTTGGTTCTTCCCATCGTGTGGGTCACACTCGCCCTGTGGGAGTTCCGCCGCGAGACCGAGGACGACGCCCGCAAGGTGTGGTATGTCCTCGCGGGTGTGCTGCTGTTGGCGATGCTGATTTACGGGAGTTGGCACTATGCCTTTCGGCCGTGGACGACGATCTGCGGTGGGCTGAGCGCGTGATTTCTTTGTTGGAGTTCCACCTTTAGGTTGTTCTTCGTCGGATCGAGTCTTCGAGATCCGACGCATGCGATGTCGGGCCTCGCGGACTCGGCCCGACCTACTCAATCGACAATCTTCGGCAGTCCGAGACAACCTAAAGGTTGAACTCCAACGAAGAGTCAAAGCGCCACCTCCGCCGAGTCGAGCACCTTCCAAAACGTTTCCAACCTCGCCTTCGCATCGCCGGGCAGCGGGCCGGCGGGCGAATAGAGAACACGCATCAGCAGCTTCACCACCGCCTGACCGGGGATCTGAAACTCCGGTGAATCTTCGGACAACCGCGCCACGAATTCGGACGGCGTCTCCTCCGGTTGACGGCCGACGGCGTGGTCCCACGCCCACGAATCGAGCGCGGCGTAAGTGTACTCGGTGAGTTCGCCCGATTCGCGGCGCTCCGCGGTGCCGTCGGTGAAGGGGTTGCCGAACACCGAGAACGGCGGCGGGCGCATCACCTCTTCTTCGAGCTTGGCCTCCTCCGCGAGCGCGGCCGCCTTCGTTTGCTTCTTGGCGCCGAAGAGTCCGCGCCACCAATCGAGCAATCCCCTGGCCCAACTGGTGAACGGGGCCAACCCCTTGAGTACGAACCAAATGCCGCCGCCGACGACCGCGATGGCGATGGCGATCCAAACGAGCCACTTCACGCCCGTGGCGATTTTCTCCAAGGCCCCCGTGACCTGGCTCGTCCGGCTCCCGCTCGACGACTTTCCGTCGCTGTCGTCGTTTTCATTGTCCTTATTCTCGTCGTCACCACCGCCGTCGCCCGACTTCTCGTCTTCGCCCGATTTGGAATCTTCGCCCTTCGATTGCTCGTTCGACTTCCCCTGCGATTTTTCGTTGCTCCCTTTCCCTTGCTCGCCTTTGCTCCCGGACTTGTCACCGCTGTTCTTGCCGCTGTTGCTGCCGCCTTTGTTCTGTCCGCCGCTGTTCTTCTCGCCGGATTTGCCGCCCGCTTCGCCGTTCTTGCCGCTGGCGTTGCCCTTGCCCTTCTCGGTTTGCGTGCCGGTGTTGCCCTCCCCTTTACCGGCGTTCTTGTCGCGCACTTGGGCGTACTTGCTCGCCCGGCGATCCGACTTCCCGGCTTTGTCGAAGGTGAACAGCGGCGTCTCCGAATGCGGCCGGGGCAGCGCCGCCCCGCAGGCGAGGAACAGCGCGATCATGGCGAAGCCGAGGCCGAGCCAACCCGCGGTCATCGCGGTGGGCAAGCGCGCATCGCGCGCTTCGAGGTAGCGGCGTAGCCCGAGCAGGCTCGTCGTCACCAGCAACCCGAGGGCGCTCCCGACGTACATGGCCATCTGCCAAAAAGTGGCGCTGCGGCGGGCGTCGTCGTCCGAGGGGATGACCGACTGTCCGAGGGCGAAGAGCGGGATCGCGGCCAGCGCGAAGTAGAGCACCCACACGCCGGGCGTGTGCGGTTTCTTCTTCCGCCATTCGCGGTACTTCTGCCAGCGCTCGATCCACCCGCCGGCCGGCTCGCCTTTCTTCTTTCCAGTGGCTGCGGTGCTCCGGTCGGGGTCGAACTCTTCATCGTCCTCAGCGGCCGTGGTGCTCGGCGAGCCGTCCAATCCCGCGGCGGCGAGCAGCCCGCGCCCCGAGGATTTTTGTTCCTCGTCGAGTTGGGTGCAATCCCAAGTGAGCTTGTTCGCCGCCCACCAGACGAGCGCCATGAGCGCCAAGTTGATAACCGGCCCGATGGCGCGGGTGAGCGCCGTCGGGTACTCGACGAACGCGAGCATTGCCAAGAAGCAAGCGGCGGCGAGGCAGACGGTGTAAACCCCGGCGCGGTAGGCGCCGAAGCGGATTGAGATGCGCGCGACGAGGACGCAGCCGATGACGTAGAAGAAGAAGGTGTAGACGAGCCGGCCTTCGTACTTGCCCGCGTAGAGGACTTCGATGAGGAAGAAAACGAGGCTGCCCAGCATCATCATGATGAGGATGGGGGAGATGACCACGGCCGCCACGTCGATCAGCGGGACGGATTTGCGTTCGTCGGCCACTGGTGAACCGGGTATGGGGTATTGGGTGTGGGGTATTGGGCGGAATGGAATGGAAAGTGTCCTGCTTTCCCACACCCCAAACCCCAAACCCAACACCCCGCTTTTACTTCTTCTCAAGCCCGAGGGCTTTGTCCATATCAATGACCTGCCCATCGCTGCGGGTGACGATCAATCGGAATTGGTCGGCGTCCATGGTCTTGGAGTGGCCCAAGGCTACGGAGCCGTCCATCAAGAGCACGTGGAAATCGCCGTCGAAGAGCCCGCCGAGCTTCGGGAGCGGTTTCTTCGCATCGTACGCCACGTCGTCCGGTTTCGTCCAAATGCAGGCCTCGCCCGCTTCGACGATGGCGACCGTGTTCGAAGTCCCGTCGGGGAAACTCTGCGGTATCGCCAACTTCTGGCCGGCTTCAAACGTCGTGTCGGCCCCGTTGAAACCGCGGTAGAAGGTGAGGCCCTTCTCGGTCTTCACGCGTATCGGCGCATAGACCTTGGGGATCTTCTCGATGAGCGCCTTGTTGTTCTTGCTGTCCCACGGTTCGTCGAGTTTGAACTCCTTGTAGAGCTTGTCTTCTTCCATGTACGGCAACAGCAGGACGCGCCAACTCAGGATCGCTTTGCCGTCCTTGTCCGCGATGTCGGCGGGCAATTTCCCGAACGTATCGTTGTAGCTGTGCAGAGCGATGCCCATCTCTTGCAGGTTATCCCGCGACGCCGCGAGTTCCTTCTCGGTCGGCGGCGGGAGTTTCTCTTTGTCCTTCGGAATCGGCGCCGCGAAGGCCAACAGCCCGGCGCCCGCGATCAGTGCCAGCGAGATACAACGCTTCATCGATAGTCCCTCGGTCGAACAAGTGATCCGGCTCGGTTCATTCCGAGCCGGACGCGGGGGGGGGGGGGGGGAGGGGCACGGGGCGGCACACGACGGCCGGCAAACAAAAAAAAAAAAAAAAAAAAAGAAGATTAAAAAAAAAACCACCCCCCCACCCC
>JANOSQ010000168.1:0-1889 GCA_031415915.1 Fimbriiglobus sp.
CGAACCCCGATCCGGGGGCGAATCGCGAAACCGATCCCGCACCGCGCGGACCAGCCCCGGATCGCGATTGACGCAAAGTGTTTTATGCGTACCACTTGCGCGGATCGATTCGATCGCCACCTACACAGTTCCTGGGGCGGCGTGCATTTGGCTGGGCGACGACCTGCTACTTGTCCTTCTTGTCCCCGCCGCCCAACCCCTTCTTGATGCCCTTGATGGTCCCGCTGGCGGCACCACCGGCGACGCCCTCGGCCGCCTTCGCCGCTTCCTCGGTGAGCGAACTCTCGCCGTGCCGCTTGCTGCGGGTGACCACGATATCGTCGCTATTCTTGGGCAGCCCATCCGGGCCGGCCGAGCGGACCTCCAGCGTGTAACTGAGGGTGCCCTTCTCGACGGCGGCGGTGAGCGGGCGGCCGTAGGCGTCCGTGGCGTTGGTCGAGAATTCCTTGCCGCCGTCCCACCGATCCGCGTCGGTGTTGAGGACGGACAGCGTCTGCTCCCGCAGTTCGCGGGCGCTCGGCCCGCAGCCGGCGACCGCAACGAGTGCCAGTACCGCGAGCAGTCGCCACATCGAAGAAGCCCTCCGCCGCCGAACGACCCCGTTCACCGGGCCGCAGCGAACGACTTTGATTTCACCAAACCGCGCGACCCGCGGCTCCGTGTGCAACGGATTGTTCTGTTGCTTTGATGGCGATTGCCTAACGCACACCCACGTCAAGCAAAGCGATGGTCAGCCCGTTGCCGTCGTCCAGAATGTCAAATAACGCCGTGTATTCCGTAACGAAACCATCAAGATTTAGATTATACCAAACTTCACCGACGAGACCTCGCGCGTTCTTTGGCCAACGTCCGACATCCTTCACTTGCGACATGTGCGTGGGTGTCCCATGCAGCGTCACACGATGCAATGGGTTGATCTCGCCGTATGCACTGTCAAAGCACGACGCATGAAAGGAAGCCTGAAGCTTGATGTGATCGCGGAAACTGGACGGCGTCATTTTGCTTCCAGCCGCATGAGCCGTATAAGCAAATGCCCGATCGTAGTCCTCCGCTTCCAGCAGCTTCACCCATTCGTCGACAAAAGCGATGATCTCGTCGTTGGTCGCGTCATAGGGTAGATGAGCCATTTGGCATGTCTTCAGCAACAGAACGACTCAGCTCCGCCGCACCGCGCGGGGAGACCCGGTTCATTGTAAGAAACCGTTGAGGCGGTGTCTGCTGCATCGCCTGTGGCGTCGGGGTCCGGCGATGAGGCCCGTCACGTTTCTGGTGCATCGAGCACTCTCGCTCGGCCCGTTGGTTCGCTTGGGTCGGGGGGCGATTTTCGGCCCATTCTTTGGTGACGCCCCGCTGTCGGTGACCGCGGTGCGATCCCGTTGGGACGGCTGGTTCCCGCTGTCGACTCCCCCGCCGGATCCCGCTTTTTTCATCGGTCGGGAAAGACTTCCAAATGGTTCCAACGGGGGGTGTCACACATTGGAATGGAATCATTCGACCCCTCCGCATGACTGCCAAAATCCGGAGGCACCCGACAGGCCCGCCCGCTTTCACCCGCGCCTCAACAGTGGTATCATCCCTTCACCGCCTCGCAGCCCTCTCCCCGTATCGGATGACCCCATGCGTTTCGTCGCCTCGCTGTTGCTCCTCGCCGTTTGCGGATTCGCCGCCGCCCAAGAGAAGAAGCCGGCCCCCAAGGCCGAAGCCCCCGTCGTCAAACCGCTCGAAGGGAAATCGGAAACGATCCAGCTCTTCGACGGCAAGACGCTCGCCGGTTGGGAGGGGTACGAAGACCTCTGGAGCGTGAAAGACGGGATCATCGTCGCCCGCAATGAGAAGCCGTTGAAGTACAGCACCTACCTACTGACCAAAGAGAAGTACACCGACTTCCG
>JANOSQ010000169.1:0-5389 GCA_031415915.1 Fimbriiglobus sp.
CCGCGAACCTGAAAGGGCACTTGTTGTTAGTGCATGGGGAGATCGACAACAACGTCCACCCGGCGAACACCATGCGGCTGGTGGACGCGCTCATCAAAGCGAACAAGCGCTTCGAGTTGCTCATCATCCCCGGCGCCCGGCACGGCTTCGGCGCGGCGCAGCCCTACTTCACCGACCGCATGTGGGATTTCTTCGCCGAGCACTTGCTGGAAGATCGGCAGACCAAGTCGGACATCAAAGAGCGCGAATCGAAGAAGAAGTGAGTCGGATCGTCGCAGAGCCACTGGTTGTTCGTGGCTCTGCTCGATCCGCAATCAGCAGTTGAATCCTCACACCGCTTCCGAGATATCGAAGCCCTTGCGGTACTCGCGGAAGAGCATGTCGTTCGCCTTGGCGACGTCGCCGCCGATGAACTTCTCGGTCTTCGGATCGATGGTCAGCTTGCGGCCCATCGTGCCCTTCTCCGCCGTGAGATCGACCTTGTTATCGGCGAGGTGGGCTTTCATTCGCGTGTAGGCTGCGCCGCTTTCGGCATTACCGCCGAAAGCGTTGAATCGCTCGACGAGGTTCGCGGGCGTCCCGAGGCGGTAGCTGATGTTGCCGAGGTGGCACAGCGCGGCGCTGAGGTGGCCTTCTTCCACGTCGCAGTTCAGGTCGGTGCTCTTCCCGCTGCGCGCGGCCTTCACGAAGTTGTCGAAGTGCTGTTGGTCGCTACCCCCCTTGAACACCTGCACGATGTCTCCGTCGCCGCTGTAAGCGACACCGACACTGTAACTCGGGCACACGACGTAACCCTTCTCACCGAACCAGATGTTGCCGACCTTGGCACCCGAGTAGTGCTTCGTGGTCAGGCCGCGGACTTCGAACAGAAGTTGGGCGGTGCCGTAGTCGTAGAGGCTCAACATCGTGTTGGGCGTTTCGCCGTCGTCGACGTAGCCGAAGCGGCCGCCCACGCTGACGACGCTGATCGGCAGGCCGGGCAGGTTCAGACCCCAGCGCGCCTTGTCCGCCTCGTGCACGCCTTGGTTGCCGAAGTCGCCGTTACCGTATTCCCACGTCCAGTGCCAATCGTAGTGGAGGCCCTTGCGCATCACGGGCAGCTTGGCCGCCGGCCCGCACCAGAGGTCGTAGTCCATCGACTTCGGCGGTTCCGTTGGCGCCTCGACCTTGCCGATGCTCTTGCGCGGTTTGTAGCAGGTGCCGTAGGCGAGGCTCACTTTGCCGATCTTGCCCCCGTGGATGTACTCGATCGCCTCGCGCATCCCCGTGGTGCTGCGGCTCTGCGTCCCGACTTGGCACACCTTCTTGTACTTCCGCGACGCCTGCACCATCAACCGGCCTTCGTGGACGTTGTGCGTGGCCGGCTTCTCGCAGTAGACGTGCTTGCCGGCGCGCATGGCCCAGACCGCGGCGAGGGCGTGCCAGTGGTTCGGCGTGGCGATGCTGATGATGTCGATCGACTTATCGTCCATCACCTTGCGGATGTCCTGCTCGAACACCGGCGTCGTCTTCTGCGCCTTCTCCGCGGCCGAGATCGCCGGTTTCACGACGGCTTCGTCGCAATCGCAGATGGTCACCACTTCGCAGTTGTTCTTCCCGGCGAACCCGGCGACGTGGCTCATCCCCCGGCCCTTCACGCCGATGACGGCGACGCGGAGCTTGTCGTTGGCCCCGCCCTTCTTGACGGGCTGCGGTTCCTCGGCGGCCCTAGCCGTTTGGCTACCGGCCGCGATCGCCGCTGTGAGGATGGCCGAGCGGTCGAGGAATTCCCGGCGGGAAAAGAAATCCATGGGAGAGGTTCCGATCGAATGGAGGTGGGGTGGAAAGAGAATATCCCCGATCCGCGGGGAAGGGAAGCGAAATCGAGTTAAGCGAGAATACACACACCCTCGCGTGAACAGATCCGCATTTCGCTTAACTGACACCCTCGGACTTAACTGACCAAGCCCGCCTAGGACTTGCGGCGAGGCCACTGACTGAACTGACGACCGAGCGATACGAAACAGGCGGCCGTGTCCTTCGTTCGCACGGCCGGTATACTCTCCCGCAATGGGCGGCGCGAACTGGCACGCTGGATCTTTGAAACATCGACGGGATCGCAGCATTCGAATGTGGCCTCGACCTTGAACAACTTTGGCGACATTGTTGCAGGCGACGAATTCGCCGGCGGAGGATCGCAAGGCCACATTTCCCCGCTCTGCGTAAGATCGGGGCGGTCGGTTCGCTGAGATTCCAGCCGAGGGAATCGCCATGATCGAAATCGAACGCCATCGACCGTCGTTGCAACTGTGGGCCGAGTGCCAAATGCCGATGTGGCTGCGCGGCCGACTCGACCCCGCCGACCTCGTCCAGCAAACGTTGCTCGAAGCGTACCAAGCCCGCGAACGCCTCGCGGAATTCTCCGACCTCCAAGTCCTCGCCTACGTCCGGCGGATGCTCTCGAACAACCTCATCGACGCGGCCCGGAAGCATGGGCGCTCCCGGACCGATACCCTCGCCCAATCGTCCGTGCGGCTCGCCGACTGGCTCGCGGCCGACCACACTTCGCCGAGCGAACGGGCGGAGCGCAACGAGCGATTCGAGCGACTCGCGCACGCGCTCGCAGGATTGCCCGACGCGCAGCGGATCGCGGTCGAGATGCGCTACCTCCAGAAACTGAAGGTCTCAGAGATGGCCGCGCTCATGAACCGCAACGAGAATGCCGTGTCCCAGTTGATCCACCGGGCCGTGACCGCACTGCGGGGCGTGTTGGACGAAGCCATCCTTTGAACGGGGGATTGCCATGACAGACGACGCGACGATCGACCGGACCGGCGCGACCGCGGGCGTCGCGCTCGTCCACGGCGCCCAAGTCTCCGGGGATTGGAAAACCGTCGTCGATTGGATCGCGGCCTATCCTCAGTTCGCCGGGGAGGTCGCGCAGTTCATCGCCGACGACCGGCAACTGTCGGCCGCCTTTCCAGCTCCACCCGCCGTCATCCGCAGCGGGAGTCAGTACGACGGAATCGAACTCCGAGAAATCTTAGGCATCGGCGCCATGGGCGTCGTGTACCGGGGGCACGACCCAGTGCTGAGGCGCGATGTGGCGGTGAAGGTCGTCCGCACCGATCACGCCCTTTCGGAAGTCGAACTCGAGCGATTCCGGCTCGAAGCCGAGCGGGTCGCGTCGCTCAGCCATGCGAATATTGTCCCCGTGCTCACCACGGGCAGTGCGGACGGCATCCCGTATATGGTGATGCCGCTGATGACCGGAGGGAGCTTGGCCGCGTGGCTCAAAGCCTTCGATTCTTTCCGCCGGCCGGACGAAATGAAAGCGGCGCACTTGCTGCGGGACATCGCCCTCGGCGTCGATCACGCCCACAAACAGGGCTTGATCCACCGCGACTTGAAGCCCGCCAATATTCTGCTCGACGACGACGGGTCGCCGCGCATCGCCGACTTCGGCATCGCCCGCTCCATCGATGCGACCGCGAGTACCAACGCCGGGATCGCGGGCACCGTGCCGTACATGGCCCCCGAACAAGCCCGCGCCGAGCGGGGCCTGACCACCTCGGTCGATATCCACGCCCTCGGGGCGATCTTGTTCGAACTGCTGACCGGGCGGACGCCATTCGCCGGTGGCGATGTCGCCTCGATCCTGCGCCGCGTCGTCGAAGAACCGGCGCCTCTCGTCCGCACGTTCCGGGCGAAAGTCTCACGCGGTCTCGAAGCCATTTGCCTGAAGTGCTTGGAGAAAGACCCGGCGAAACGCTACGCGTTCGCGCGGGATCTCGCCTCCGATTTGGACCTCTTTTTGAAAGGCGATCTCCCGAAGGCCCAGCAACCGGGGTTCTGGGATTGGCTCCGCCAACTGTCGAGAATCGCCCCCGATCCGACGCCGAACAAACTCTGGCCGACGCCGGCCCTGTTCGGAACGGTCGTGCTACTGGCGAATGCAATGATCTATTTCTTAGCCCAATACGGTGGAAGCGCGGCCCACGTTTGGATCGTGAACCTGTCCTGCGGGGCGATCCTCACGGCGTTGATTTGGTGGTTCGCCTTGCGGCGCTTCCGCGAAATCTCGGTGATCGACCGACACTCGCTCATCATCGCGGCCGGCAAGGTCATCGTGTACGTCACCATCACCGCGGCGTACGTGCCGTTCTCGTTCGACGTCCCCGCCGGCGTCGCGCTCGGCATCTACCCGGCCATGTTCACCGCCAGCGGTCTCGTATTCTTCGTGCTCGGTTCGACCAACTGGAGCCGGTTCTTCCCCATCGGTACGGCCGTGATGGCCCTCGCCCCGGTGGCGGTGCAGTGGCCGGGGGTGGCGCCGCTGGTGTACGGCGGGACGCTCGCGTCGATACTGTGGTATTGGGCTTATGTAAAAGGGCCGGGGAACAGGGTGCGGGCGATGGAATGAAGCTGGAGCTCGCGCCCGGTGAGCATCACTATCTCACAACCGCACCGGTAAAAGCCCGGTGACTCGTATTGGAATTGGATTCCCGCGTAAGACCGCACGTCCCCATCCGCTGAATCTCCGGACACACCCGTCATACCGCCCGCCCTTCTCGAAGCGGCCCTGCGCCGCCGAGCCGGAGGTGCGCGCCTCCGGAGTACCCATGTGCTTTTCCCCCGAAGCCAGCTTCGCCTCGGCCGCGTTGCTCATCCCCGTCGGCGGCTATTGCCTATGGACGTCCCGGCGAGTACCGCGATTGTGGCCGCTCGCCGCAATCCCGATTTTCTTCGGCGTTCAACAGGCGTGCGAAGGGATTGTCTGGATTAGTTTGCGACGCGGCGACTTGTCGATGAGCCGGGCCGCGTCGCTGGCGTATCTGTTTTTCGCGGTCGCATTCTGGCCGACGTGGATTTCGCTCGCCGCCGCGGTCGCGGAACCGGCGGGGTTGCGCAAGAAAATGCTGAGCACTTGGGCGATCCTCAGCCTAGCTTGGTTTTGGCGGATGTACCTGCCTTTGCTGACCGATTCCGAAGGGGCGGAGGTCCACGTCGTCTGCGATTCGATTCGCTACACCTACGCCGATACGGAACAACACGCCGGACTTCGCTGGTTGCGTCGCGCCCTATACATGGCGACGTGCTGCCTTCCGTTCGCGGCCAGTTCTGCGCGGCGAGTTTTGCTCGTACCCGTAGCGTTGTCCCTCGCTGCGGCAGTCGTGACGGTTCTCGTCTTCGATCACGCCTTCACGTCGGTTTGGTGCCTGTTCTCGGCAGTGCTGTCGATCTCGATCGCCTGGGTCCTGAATCGGTTGAGGCGCTCCGGCGAAATTTGATCGATGACCCAGGCACGCGAGCGCCCGGCGAGTTCCACCCCGGCGAGCGCATCCCCATCGAGACCTGCAAAGCGGGCGCGGTCGCAGGCTTCCAGAATCGCTTGCAGTTCCTCGTCCGG
>JANOSQ010000170.1:0-3332 GCA_031415915.1 Fimbriiglobus sp.
CCCACTTCCCCCGCCCCCGCCCGCCAGTCGGATTTTAGAACGTGTGGCGAAGTGGTGGGAGACAAACAAGAGCACGAAGTTGAACGAATACTACGACCGGATCTATCCGGGGGGGAGGCGGCCGGCGGTCACAGCCGACCCGACCGCCAGCCGAGAGGAGTGGTTGAAATTGCTCTTCGCCGGGATGGTGCAGACCATCGGCCGGGTGACGCCGGAACAGAATCGCGACTTTCTCCGCCTCTGCGAGCGGGAGGGATGGTTGCGAGTATTGGGTGATCCGAAGTCCGGCCCGACCGAGTGGTTGCTGGCGGTGGAGCGATACGTGGACAACCCCCGGAATCACACGAACAGCATCAATTACTTCCACTGGCTACGGCACTTCGTCGGCTTGGACACGGTCGCCCGGCACCTTGATGCGTATGTGGCCTCCTTCCTGAGCATCGACCGCTTCCGTGGGGAATTCATCACGTCGGACGTACTCACCTCACGCGGTAGCCAGCAGTTTCAGTTCGGCGGCCCGGAGGCCCCGACCCTCGCCCCTATCCTCGGCATCGGTGCGTGCTTCGTACTCCGGGAATTAGTGCGGTCGAAGATAGTGACCAGGGCCGACGTTCACCCGTATTGCTTCGCCCCGGTCCGACGGTTACGGGATTTTCTGAATCGGCTAGGATCGGACTACCGGGACGTAGAGGACGCCCCGGTCGACGCCCGCTCGCGGCTGATCTACGAGTTCATCCAGATCCATTACCCCGCCGACCCCACCTTCGGTGGGGCGTTCGATGTCGCTATTCTGACCTACCTCGACGAACACCCGGAGGCGGAGTCATGAGTTTGTCCGTTCCTTTCACTCGCGGAGACCGAGTTCGTCACCCCCGGTTCGGTATCGGCGAGGTTCTGCTCGACAACGGCCAGACGGTGGTCGTCCGTTTCGAGCTGGGCCTGGAGGAGTGCCCGGCCACCAGCCTCGAGCGGCTGAACTCCTTTGCCACCGCCCTCGCCCGCTCGGATCTAGACCCTCCGGCGGAGGTGATTGCCCGCGCGCTCGGTGACGCAGTGCGGTCGGTGAACGACGCTTGGGGGGTGTTCTCCCGCTCGCGTATCGCCCTACTGCCGCACCAACTGTGGGTGTGCCGGCAGGTGAATCGCGACCGCCCGGCCCGTTGGCTGGTGGCCGACGACGTGGGGCTGGGCAAGACCATCGAGGCCGGTTTGATCCTCATGCCGCTGCTCTCTTCCGGGGAGGTGCGGCGGTTGCTCGTCCTTTGCCCCGCGAGCCTCGTGGGGCAGTGGCAGTACCGGCTGCGGACTATGTTCGACATCCGGCTGACCGCGTACTCGCCGGATGCCGACACCCCCAAGGCCGACTTCTGGAACACACAGAATCAGGTGGTGGCGTCGGTGCAAACGCTGCGAGCCGACAATCGCGGTCGGCACCAGCGACTGGAGGAGGCCGAGCCGTGGGACATGGTGGTGATAGACGAGGCCCACCACCTGAACGCCGACGAGAATTCCGGCCCCACCCTCGGGTACAGCCTGGTCGAAAGGCTGTCCAATGCCGGCCGTATCAAGTCGATGGTATTTTTCACCGGCACCCCGCACCGAGGTAAAGACTACGGCTTCCTCGCCCTGCTCAAACTCCTCCGGCCCGACCTGTTCGACACCCGCCGTTCACTGAACGATCAACTTCACCACCTGCCGCAGGTGATGATTCGCAACAACAAGCAACAGGTGACCGACCTTGCCGGCAAGAAGTTGTTCGCGGAGCCGCGGGTGCGATCCGAGACCTATTCGTACACGCCAGCTGAAAGCGCTTTCTACCAGATGCTGAGCGAGTTCATCCTCACAGGCAAAGCGTACGCCGGCACGCTGGGCCAGGGCGAGGGGCGGGCGGTGATGCTGGTGTTGATTGCCATGCAGAAGCTGGCTTCCAGCTCGGTGGCGGCAATCCGGCGGGCGATCCGCAGGCGATTGGAGCGGACGACCGGCGGGCGCGAGTCGCTCAAGGAGATCCAAGACAAGCTGACCAAACTCCGCAGCGAGATGGACGCGGATGATGACCAGGTGAACGCTCTGGAAGAGCAGGAGGTGGCCGTCTCCACCCAATTGCGGCTGATGGACGACGAGCTGCCGCGTCTGAAGGAACTGCTCCAGGCGGCCGACGCCGTGACTGACGAGACCAAGATCAGCAAGATCCTCGAACTGGTGGACGGCCCGTTCGCCGGCCGATCGGTACTGTTTTTCACAGAGTACAAAGCAACGCAATCCCTGCTGCTGTCGCGGCTCCGGCGGCGGTTTGGCCCCGAATCGGCCACGTTCATTAACGGGGACGAGCGGGCGGACGAAGTGGACGACGGCGCTGGCCCCCGCACGCTCAATGAGCCACGCGACCGCGCCGCCGAGCGGTTCACGGGCGGGCAAGTAAGGTTCCTCGTCTCTACCGAAGCCGGGGGCGAGGGAATCGACCTTCAGGACAACTGTTTCAGCCTGATCCACGTGGATCTGCCATGGAATCCGATGCGGCTGCACCAGCGAGTCGGGCGGCTGAATCGCTACGGGCAGACCCAACGAGTAGAAGTGTTCACCGTCCGTAACCCGGACACCGTCGAGGCCCGCATCTGGGAACACCTGAACGCCAAGATCGAGCGGATCAGCACCGCCCTGCGGCAAGTGATGGCCGACCCGGAAGACGTACTCCAACTGGTACTCGGGATGGCCTCGCCCGCCTTGTTCCGCGACTTGTTCGCGTCGGCGGCCGAGGTGAAGCCCGCTGGGTTGGGCGACTGGTTCGACACCCGCACGGCGACATTCGGCGGTCAGGACGCGCTCACCGTCGCCCGCGGGCTGGGCATGCACGTCGCGCGGTTCGACTTCCAACAGGCTTCCGCCCTCGTTCCCCGGATCGACCTGCCGGCACTGAAGCCATTCTTCAAACTCATGCTCCAAATGAACCGGCGGAAGGTGCAGGACGATATCACCGGGCTCGGCTTCCTTACCCCCGACGACTGGCTCACCGAACCGGGGGTCGCCCGCGACTACATCGGGATGCAATTCGACCGCTCGGCAGGCACGAAAGAGGCCACCCTCGGCATGGGCCACAAGCTGGTAGATCAGGCGGTGACGCAGGCGCGCGGGCTGACAGCGAGCGTCGGTGCGGTACTGGCCGAGTTGCTCCCTAACCCGCTGGCGGTGTTCCGCATCACCGACCGCGTCACCGGCGGGGGGGGCGTGGTGCGGGCGGTGACGGCAGCAGTGGAAGTGACTGTTGCCGGGTTCGCCCTCCTCCGGGATTGGGAACTGGTGGTCCGGCTGAACGCGATCATCACAGACCGCGA
>JANOSQ010000171.1:0-4158 GCA_031415915.1 Fimbriiglobus sp.
AGCCACTCGTCGCCGGACTTCTCGAAGTCTTGGTCGGCTTCGTTCCAGCGCATCGCCCGCCAGGCGAGGATGGTTTGACACAGGAAGAGCAGGCCGCCGATGCCGAGGATGATCCAGTCGATGGCGGAATCGCGGAGGCGGTTGAGGTACTCGCCCCGCGCCGCGGGGGGGATCGCGAAGAAGATGAGCGCCGCGGCCGCGGGAGGCACGGCGCACAAGAGCAGCGGGAGCAGATGGTGAATCCAGAGACGCCGCACGCTGAGTTCCTCTTGTGGCCTCTGAAATCGAGAAATCACTTCGCCTGCGACAACCACGCGGGCATTTGCTGAATCTTCCCTTCGCCGTTCACGCAGGCGAGGGTCGTGGTGCCCTCGCAGCAAAGCTCCCCCGTCGGGGCGAAGACTTCGTACTTGTGCTCCAACCGCACCGGCGACGTTTTCACCACGGTCGTGCGGATCGTCAGCAGGTCGTCGTAGTGCGCCGGCCTCTTGTACTTCACGTCCACCTTCGTGATGACCAGATAGTAACCCTGATCTTCCAAGTCGCGGTAGTTCGTCCCCAAGCTGCGCAGCAAATCGGTGCGGGCCTGCTCGAAGTAGACCAAGTAATTCGCGTGGTGCAGCAGCCCCATGCGGTCGGTCTCCGCGTAGCGCACCCGGATCTGCGTTTCCCCCGACAGCATCGCGAACCCTCAGCGGATGAACCCGAACCGCTTCCGCGGCCAGAAGGTGAACACCGCCCGGCCCAGCATGAGCCGCTCCGGCACCAAGCCCCAACCGCGGCCGTCGTGGCTTTGCGAACTGTTGTCGCCGAAGCAGAGGAAGTGCCCGGGTTGGACGTAGAACGTGTCCAATTCTTTATCCGGGTTGTCCGAGTGCGTGTAATAGGTATCGCGCGACAAGACGATATTCGCGATGGCCGCATCGCCTTCGACTTCGATCGCGGCCGGTTCCTTGATGTCGTTGACCGTCGTCCAGCCTTCGCCCTTGGTGTCCGCCGGATCGAGCGTCGTGGGCGCTTCGTAGGGGTATTCCGATGCGCCGCCGAAGTCGATGGCGGTGCCGTCGACCCAGACGCGCAGCCGGCAATCGACGTTGGCGAAGCGGAGATCGTACGTCCCGGCGGCGGTCATCGGCGTCGGCCGCGAGGCGAGTTCCTTGCCGCCGGGCCCGGTGCGGATGAGCTTGACCACCCCGCTGCCGAAATGGGCTTGGTACCGGTTCGGCCCTCGGGCGAGGTCGAGCACCACGCTGGAACTCGGCCCCGCGATCTCGGCTTTGCATTCGAGGATCAAATCCCCGGCCCAGTGGTCGTTGGAATCTTGGTTGTCCTCGGCGACGCCTTGGTTCGAAAACGATCCCCGGCTGCCCGAGTTGTAGCCCATGAAGTTGGTGATACGCTGCGGCTTGGGAACCTCGGTGAGGTCGCGCATCCGCTGCGAGTTCTTCACCCGCAAATGCTCGTACTTCAAGAACCCGCGGCCCGGCCCGCTGTGCGAATAGACTTTCTGCCCCAATTGGGTCACGCCCCAACCCTCGCCGGTGGTTTTCCAGCGCGGCGGGATGCCGCGTTTGATCAGGTCGTCGGCTTGGTGTTCGTTGTTGTAAACGAGCCGCACCATCGCCAGCATTTGGTCGTCCGGCTTGCGGATCAACTCGAAGCCGCCAGCGTCGGCGGGGAAGCCGAGCTTCCGCGATTCTTCGAATGCGGCCACGGCGATCGGAGCTTGCGGATAGGTGTAGCGGCGATCCCAAAGGTCCTTCGGATTCTCCGGCCGCGGGTAATGCTCCGCGGGGTATTCCAAAGACTTGTGGACGAACAGCTCGCCGTGGTAGATGGCGATCGTTTCGCCGCCGAAGCCGACGAGCCGCTTGATGTAGTTCTGCGCGACGTGATCGACCTGCGGGTTCTCGGGGAACTTGAAGACCACGACCGAACCGCGGTGGTCGATTTGCATGGCCTTGTGAACGAGGACGCGGTCGCCGTCGTCGGAATCGATCTCGGTGCGGTAAAGGCCGTTGGCCTGTTCGACGAGTTTCATCTTGCCGGCGTAGTCGCAATTCGGGCAGTGGTAGCCGACGACGGGGATGCGGACCCCCTTGCGGCCTTCGACTTCTTCGCTGGAGTTCACCGGGAACTTGTGGCCGCACTGCTCGCACTGCACCGTCTTGTGGTAGCCCATCAGTGTCTCGGCCATCGACCCCGTCGGGATGACGAACGCCTCGACGACGAACAGCTTGAGGATGAGCACGAGCACCACGACGAAGACGATGGTCTCGACGAGTTCGCGCAGGGAATCCTTGGGGGGCTTCTTCGCGGGCGTCGGTTTCGCGGCGCTGCTCATGCGGTCACTCTCGCTCGGCCCGGGGTGGACGGTCATCTCAAGAAACGGAAGCGATCCCAATCGATGGTCTGGAAGCGGCGCTCGTTCCCGTTGAGCACCACCCGCCCGATCCGCAGGGGCTGGTGCACCAAGAATGGTTTACCAATAAAATCCCCTTCCGGCACGCCCGGCTTCTTCCAAGCCCGGCTATCCTCGGAACTCGGCGAGTTGTCCCCGAGCAGGAAATACTCCGTCAGCCCGAGTTGGCAGTCGGAATCGATCGCGTTCTCCCCCTCGGATCGGTAGTACACATCCCGCGATAGTTTCAAGTGGTGCAGCACGGCGGACACGCCATCGGCCTGCAATTGCAGGGGCCGCATCGTGCCTTTGCGTTCGAGGGGACTGCCGAGTCCGAGGTTCGGAACCGCGAGGACCAGCGCCGGCCCGATGGGTTTCCCGTTCAGGCTGGCGATGGCCTTTCGATCCACGAAGGCCAATTCCAAGCGGTAGCGTTGCCCAGCCGCCAAGTTCAGGTGGGGGAATCGCACCGGGGCCGTGCCGCCATCGTGGGCGAGTTGCGAGGAGTTTCCCGCGCCGACGGCGAGGTCGAGCCGGATCGATGTCGAACCGTCGCCCAGGCGGAACGACACCGCGCCCGATCCCGCGAGGACTTCGATCTCGCACTCCAAAATGAAATCGTGGACGGGCTTGGGAACCCCGCGCGACCCGTTGTAACCGAGGTCGTCGCGGATCACTTCGTCGAGTCCGGTGTCGATGTTGCGGTGGCGGTAACCCAAGCCGACGACGGTTCCCGGCCCGGCCCCGGCATCGAGGATCAATCGGTTCTCGGCGACGATGGCTTCAATCGGCCCACTCGGTTCGACACCGCCCGGCGGCAACTTCGGGGGATCGAGGCGTTCCACCACCCATCGGCTGGCCCACCCCATCGGTTGGGGCGGGTGATCCATGTCGAAGAATGGCACCTTCATTTCACGGATGGCGTCGAGTGGCTTCCGGAGCAATTCGCCATTCGCGTAGGCGTCACCGTCGCGAATGCGGATGCGTTCCCCCGGCAAGCCGACGACCCGCTTCACGTAAGGGATCTTCGAGTCGTCCGGCGCGTGGAACACGGCCACTTCCCACCGCTTTGGCGAGCGGACGCGGAACACCATCCGATCCACGAGCAGGCGGTCGCCCGAGGTGTTGTCGGAGAGCGGGATCATGTTGATCTTGGCCAACCCGCAGTTGGGGCAGTAGGCCGCGGTCTGGGGGTTGAATTGGTCTTCGGGTGGTGTGCCGACGACGATCGGGAACTCGCAGCGCGGGCAGGGGCACTGGCGGTGGTGGCCGAAGATTGTCGGCGCCATGCTCCCGGTCGGCACCCCGTGCGGTTCGACAAAGACGGTGCGGACGACGAGGAACAGGCAAAACAGCAGGGTGATGATCTGGAAGAAGCGCCGGAACATCCGCCCGAACGAGAGTTCGTCCGCGGCTTCGGATTCGGGTGTGGGGTCGGTCATCGCGGTCATTTCAACTTTGTATGGACCGTCGATTGCGATGCGTCCGAGAGGATTTTGTTAGCCCGACGCGCGAGCGAGGGTGTCGGGTGGAGGCCGCGACACCCGGCGCCGGGGTCGCATCGGGTGCCGCACCGCGAATGGATCGTGTCTGATGTCGGGTGTCGCAGACTCCACCCGACACCTTCGCTGGCGCGTCGGGCTACTGACCTTCAGGTATGGAATCGCAGTCGCTGCTCCCGTCCCAACGGGACGACAGAAGGTAGCCAGGGGTGAAGCGCAGCGGAACCCCTGGATCGCGGATCAACAAGATTCCGG
>JANOSQ010000172.1:0-4934 GCA_031415915.1 Fimbriiglobus sp.
GCCACCGCTAAGGAACTCGCCGCACTGATCGACGTTCAAGACGGCATCGTCGTGCCGAAGCGGGATGAACCGCCGAAGACCGGCACGACCCCGACCACCGGAGCGGGCCCCAAGCCGCCAGTGAAACCGCCCGTGGGCACCAAGCCCCCGGCCAAGATCCCCGGCGAAGCCATTGTCGGCACTGCCGCCGGCGACCCGGTGTTCTACCAAGATGTGTTCTGGGCGCTGCTGAATACCACCGAGTTCATGCTGAACCACTAGGATCGATCGACCGACGCGAGCGGCCCCGGGTCTCCCGGGGCCGCTTCCGTTTGCAACACGAGCCGGAATCGTGAGCGTCGGACGGCACGGCGAGACCGCGGAAAGCGTTCCGGTCGAGCAATCCGAATAAGGTCGCACGAAGGATTCACACCCGCGGTCGCTCGCCGGTCCCCGGCTCCGGATCGGAGCGGGGCTGGATGATCGATTCCGGTTCCCCCTCTCCGCTTCGGAGAAGGAGCGAGGGGATGAAGTCTGCGGCTTCGCGAATCCGTTCCGCCACGATCGTAATCAACAACGGATGGCGCCCGAGCGGCTCGGCCAATCGGAATTGCACCTCCGGGAATCGCGACGCGAACGCCGCGCGGGCTTCGATCAGATCCTCGCGGACGTGCACCCCCGGCGATAAGAAATAGGGCAGCATCACCACATCCGTCGCGCCGGCCGCGACGCAGTCGGCGCCGCCGTCGGCGATGCTCGGCGGGGCCAGTTCGAGGTACGAGCAGGTGACGAACGTCGCTTCGGGTCGGCGGCGCAACTCCGCCGCGACGTGTTCCAGATCTTCGTTCGCCTCCGCCCGGCGACTGCCGTGGGCGATGAGCAAGACGGCCTTCATGTCGGTTCCGGGTTCGCGGGCGGGTGGCGGGGGGCGGCGAAATTCCTACCGTCTAAGATAGGCCGGAGGAGCGCGGGGATGACCGGGGCACGGATCGGAAACTGGATACTCGGGGCGGAACTCGGTCGGGGTTCGCTCGGTGTGACCTACCGCGCCACCGCCGCCAACGATCCGACGCGCATCGCCGCCGTGAAGATTTTGGAACACGAACTCGCCCGGAATGCGGACTTCCTCAAGAAGTTTCCCGGCGAAATGCTCGCCCTCCAACGCTTGAAGCACCCGAACATCGCCAAATTCTACGACTCCGGCGTCCACGCCGGCTCGGCTTACTACGCGTCCGAATTCGTGAACGGCACGAACCTCGAAGCCGGATTGCGAACGATGAAGCGGCCGGACGAACCCGGTTTGAGCTGGCGCGAGATCGTGTTGAGCGTCGCGGTGCAAACGTCGCGGGCGCTCAAGCACGGGCACCACCGCAGCATTCTGCACCGCGGGCTGAAACCCGCGAACATGATTCTCACCCCGGAAGGCGTGCTGAAACTCACCGACTTCGGCCTCGGGAAACTCTTCCCGCTCAACCCGCTGACGCTCGCCCCGGACCAATTCGGAACCGTCGCGTTCTTGGCCCCCGAGTTCTTCACCGGCAAACCGCTGACGCGCCGCAGCGACCTCTACGCCCTAGGCGGCTTGCTCTACACGCTGCTCTGCGGTCGCCCGCCGTATGCCGCCGCGACCGCCGCCGAGTTCATGCACAAGCATTGCTACGTCTTGCCGGATCGCCCGATTCAATTCGTGAACAAGCTCCCGCACGACTTCGACGAACTCGTCTGTGCGCTTCTCAGTAAGGATCCGAGCCGGCGCCCCCCCACCGCCGCGACGGTGATCGAATTCCTCACGCACATTCGCGGGAAGGCCGAGCGGAAGGGCGAGAAGGTAACTTGGCCGCCGAGCGAAGGCACCGACACGATGCCCGCGTTGCCGAACTCCGCCGCGACCGCTTCGGACGACTGGGAGCGCCCCCGCCCATTGATGTCCCGGCCCCGGGTGGTCATTCCGCTCTTCTGCGCCCTCGTTGCGGTCGCGCTGGCGTTGGTCTTCTGGCCGCGCCCGAATGCGGACGAGTTGTACGCTTCCGCCCAACCGCTTTTGGAATCGAACGACCCCGCCGATTGGGATCGGGCTTGGGACGACTACTTGGAACCGCTCTCGACGAAGTACCCCGGCGAGTACACGGCGGAAGTGAGAGCGGCCAAAGCGAAGATGAGCGACCGCAAGAAACTCCGGCGGGCACTCGATGACGGCGTCAAAGCCGAATACTCTTGCGAAGCCGAGCGGCAGTACCAACGCGGTTTGGCACTCGCCCAACTGGGTGAATCGGACGAAGCGCGGAAGATTTGGCAAGCCGTCGCTTCGCAGATGGGCGAGGAGCGCTGGCGCAAGCTCGCCGAGATTGCCTTGGCCGAGTTGGCCGAACGAAAGCGACGCCCATGAACACGATCCGGGTCATCGGAATCGACGGCGGCGGCACCGGCACGGTCGCCCTCCTAGCCGACGCAGCCACGGGGGCGATCCTCGGTCGCGGGGAAGGGGGGCCGTCGAACATCCAAGGCGTGGGCGTCGATGCGGCACTATCAGCGTTGGACGACGCCATCGACCGCGCCTTCGCAGCCGCGAATCTCCCCCGCTCTTCGGTTTCCGCCGCGTGTTTGGGGCTCGCGGGAATTGATCGGCAGGAAGGTCTCGACATCATCCACGGCTGGGCCGCACGGGTCGGCTTGGCCGAGAAAGTCATCGTCTCCAACGACGCCACGTTGCTGCTCGCCGCGGGCACGCCCGCCGGTTGGGGTTTGGCCGTCATCGCGGGCACGGGGTCGATCGCCTTCGTGAAAACCGAGGCCGGGGAACTCGGCCGCTGCGGGGGCTGGGGCTACCTCATGGGCGACGAAGGCAGCGCCTACCGCATCGCCGTGCAAGGCTTGCGGGCCGCGTGTCGGGCCTTCGACGGCGTCGGCGCGCCCACCCGCCTCACCGCCGACTTCGTGCGGGCGATGAACCTGAGCGAAGCGCCCGATCTCATCCCCGCCGTGTACCGCGGGGCTTGGGATCGCGCCGCGATCGCCGGGCTGGCACCCCTGGTATTGGAAGCGGCGGAAGCGGGCGATGCTGTGGCCGATGGGATCGTGCGCGAAGAAGCCACCGAACTCGCCCGCACCGCCGCCGGCGCGGTGAAGGCGAACGGACTGCCGACCGCGAACTTGCCCGTCGCACTGGCGGGGGGCGTGTTGACCTTCAACGAGAACTATCGGCGGCTATTTTTGAAGGCCTTAGCGGACTGCGGAATTCAACCGGGTTCGGTGGAAGTCGTCACCGATCCCGCTCTCGGTGCGGTCGTGCTCGCGCGGAAGGCGTCGGGATGACACAGCCCGCGAGATCCGCTTGGAAACGGAAACTCTTCCGCCGGTCGTTGTTCCTGCTGATCCTCTGGGTCGCGGTCATGCTGTTCTTCAAAAGTTTGGAAAACGACTTGGTCTACCCCGCCACGAAAGCGTCCGACGGTTGGAGTGAACCGAGCGACCCCGCGACGCAAGATGTCTGGTTATCGGTCAAGGATGGCACGAAGATCCACGCTTGGTACCTGCCCTGCGAGGGAGCGGACGGCGCCATCCTCTTCAGCCACGGCAACGGCGGCAACCTCAGCCACCGCGATGGCAGTCTGCACATCCTCCGCGATACTTTCCGCCGCTCCGTGCTGATCTACGACTACCCCGGCTACGGCAAATCGGGGGGAGTCCCTTCCGAATCCGGGGTGTACGACGCGGGGACTGCGGCGTGGGAATGGTTGCGGGCGAAGCATTCTCCGAACCGTATCGTCCTCTTCGGCGAATCGCTCGGCGGAGGCGTGGCCATCGAACTGGCGAAACGAGACACGTGCGAAGGACTCGTTCTCTTCTCGACGTTCACGTCGTTGCCGAAAGCGGCGAAGGCCAAGATGCCGTGGCTGCCGTGCGAAACGCTCATGTCGAACCGCTTCGACAACGCGGCCAAACTGCCGCTGATTCGCCGACCCGTGTTCATCGCCCACGGCGATGCCGACGAAGTGATTCCCTTCGCACATTCGCAGCGGTTATTCGAACTCGCCAACGAGCCGAAGCAATTTCGGGCTAGGATTGGGGGGACGCACAACATGCCCTTCGATCCGGAAATTTGCCACGAAGCTCGCCGGTTTATCGAAACGGAAGCCCCCGGAGGCGGGGTGACAGTGCGGTAGTTCCGAAGGCTCCACGAGCGTTACAAGAACTCCACGACGCGACCCGGTTCCCCGATCTGAACGTTCCTCAACCCGAGCGACCGCAGTTCCCCGCTGCACTCGTCCCAGTGGCGGGGCTTGATGTGAACCGCGTACACGGGCAACCCCGATGGGAACAGCGCCACGGCCTCGGCGAACTGCGCCGTCGTCAGGTGTTGGGTCGCCTTCGCCAAATCTTGCAGTCGCCGGGGGAAGGAACACTCCAGGAACACCCCCCGCAGTCGCGGCCAGCGCCCGATCGTCTCGAAGGTCGCCTGGGCCGGGCCGGTGTCGGTGACCAACGCGAACGCATCGCGGCCGTCGTCCACGAGGTAGGCCACCGTCGGCACCGTGTGTTCGAGCGGGATGGCGATCACGGTGTACCGCCCGCACGGGAATGGGCGGTTCGGTTCGATCTCGCGGATCGCCACGAACGGGGCCATGACCCGCGACAAGCCGATGAAGTCGGGCCAGAGTTCACCGCTGAACAAGTGAGCTTGCAGCGCGTCGAGCGTGGCCCTCTGGGCGCAGATCGTCGGCGGCTTCTCCGCGAGTCCGTAAACGTTGTCCAGGAACGTCGGCAACCCCGCGACGTGGTCGATGTGGGCGTGCGTGAGCAGGACGTGCTCGATGCGGGCCTGCTCGGCGCAGGTGCCGAATTGCCCGAGTTGCCCGGCGTCGAGCGCCAACGCGCCGTCGACGACGAACCCGGTGAGGCCGTGGCCGGGGGTGCCCTGCACCGTGGACGGGAGAATGTGGACGCGCATCGGTTCG
>JANOSQ010000173.1:0-10247 GCA_031415915.1 Fimbriiglobus sp.
GTTATGTCAGCCCAGGTCGAAGTTGGCGGAGCCAACGGAGGCCTGGGAATCCGCGAGAGACAGAACCCCGGCCTGAAAGGCCGGTTCACGGCCGGAAATGAATCGACCTTTCAGGCCGAGGTGAAGGTCATCGCCGTGAACCCAGGCCTCCGATGACTCCGGCCTGAGCTGACATAACCGACCTTTCAGGCCGAAGAACCACGGCTTGATATCCGTCGATCGATGATCCACTGAGAAGGTAGTGATTCCCCCAGCATTTCACGAAACTCCTAGAATCGGTGGAGTAGCCCCGTTGTGCATTCCACATCTCGCTCATCATGGATGGGGTAAGATCAATCCTTCTCGCCACCCGGAGCCGATCCCATGTTCCTCCGCATTGCCTTCGCCGTCGGCTGCTTCGTTTCGACGGCCGCGGCCCAACAACCGACACCGACGGCGGACTCGAATCTCGATCGGATCGCCGCCGAGGTGCTCAAAGAGATGCACAACAAGGGCGCCGCGCTCTACGACGCCAAAGACCACGCCGGGTGCTTGAAGATTTACTCGACCGCACTGCAGTCCGTGAAGCCGTTTTTGAATCACCGCCCGGCGACGCAGAAGGACATCGCCGACGGGTTGGCGGAAGTCGAGAAGCTCGACGGTGCCAAAGCGCAGGCGTACCGGACGCACGAACTGATCGTGCGGATTCGCACCGAATTGCAAGCCGGCCCGATAACGGTTCCGGCACAGGTTTCCGGCGTGGTCACGCTGAACGGTCAGCCGCTCGCCGGGGTCGCCGTCACCCTGACCGGGGGCCAACGGTCGTTCACCGCCATCACCGACGAAGCGGGCCGATTCGCCACGACCGATCCGATCCCGAGCCGGAGCTATTCCGCATTCGTCACCGGTGGCTCCGTGCCCGCTCGTTACCAGTCGTCGGACACCTCCGGGATCGTACTCGAAGTCGCGGTGGGCAAAAATACCCATGACTTGAACCTGCAATCGAAGTAATCTATCCGTCCCACCGGCTCCTCTCCGAGATGCCCTCCATGTTGCGTTCCCTCCGCTGCCTCGCGCTCTTTTCATTCGGGGCCATCGCGGTCGCTTGCTTTTCGACCGGCATCACCCCGGTTCAGGCCCAGCCCAAACCGGCCGTGATTCCGCCGACTTACCCCACGCTCACGACCCCGGCCACGTTCGGCGCCAAGTCGGGCAGCACCGTGGAACTCACCCTGACGGGCACGAACCTGCTCGACGCCACCACGGTGTGGACGTCGTTCCCCTGTCAAGCGACGATCCCGGACGGGCAGAAGGACGCGACCAAATTGAAGGTGAAGTTCGCCGTGCCCGCCGACGCGGCCATCGGCTTCCACACCTTCCGCGTGGCGACGAAAGCGGGGATGTCGAACCTCCGACCATTCGTCATCGACGAACTCACCGAAGTCGAGGAGAAGCCCGGCAACGCCAAGAAAGAGACGGCCCAAATCGTCGCGGCGCCGTGCGTGATCCTCGGCACGGCGACCGCCGAAGCGGCGGACTATTTCCGCGTGCCGGTGAAGGCGGGGAAACCCCTCACCATCGAAGCCGTCGGCCGGCGCCTCGGTTCCACCATCGACCCCGTCATCATCCTGTCGGATGCCAAGGGGCAGGAAATCCCCGGCCAGTACGCCGACGATACCCCCGGCTTGCAAACCGACGCCCGCGTCATCCACACGGCACCGGCCGACGGCGAGATCATCGTGGAAATCCGCGATACGACCTACCGCGGCGGGGCCGACTTCACCTACCGTTTGCGGATCGGAACGTTCGCCGGGGCGACCACCGCGTTCCCGCTCGCCGTGGAACGCGGCAAGAAAACGGACATCGGCTTCGCCGGGCCGGGGCTGGAAACTGTCAAGCCGGTGTCAGTGACCGCCGCAGCGGGGGTCGATGTCATCAACGTCGCGCCCAAACTCGCGGCGGGTCAGGCCGGTTGGCCGGTGCCGGTGCTGGTGCTCGACACCCCGCAATCGGCCGAAGTGGAGCCGAACAACGAAATTGCCAAGGCGAACGCGCTGCCGGTTCCGGGCGGGATTTCGGCGAAGTTTGCGGAGAAGAGCGACATCGATCATTTCCGCGTCGCAGGCAAAAAAGGGCAGAAGCTCGCGCTGAGCGTGTTGACCTACGAGCTGAACGCGCCGACGGAAGTCTTCCTCCGTGTTCTCGACCCGAAGGGGGCCGAGCTGGCGAAGTCGAACCCGCAGCAAGCCGGGGTGAAGTTGGAATACACCCCCGCGGCCGACGGCGATTTTTTTATCGCCTGCGAACAGACGAACTACACGCATGGCCCGAACGAGGTGTACCACCTCAGCGTGCAAACCGCGTCGCCCGATTTCACCGTGACCATGGGGTTGGACCGCACCGATGTTCCACTCGGCGCCACCGGGCGGCTGCCGATCACGGGCATCGTCCGCACCAACGGATTCGCCGCGCCCGTGGAACTGACGTTCGTCGGCGTCGACGGCGTCACCGGTTCGCTCACGATCCCACCGGCGGCCAATCCGCAACCGCCCACGCCGCTCTTCCTGAGCCTCACCGCGAAGTCGGGAACGAAGCTCGGGGCCTACGTCGGCCGGATCGAAGCGAAGGCGACGATCGATGGGAAACCGGTCGTCAAGGTGCTCGCTTCCATCGACAACGCCAAAGCGTCGCTCGGCGGGATGCCCAACCCGCCGCTCGAAATCGCGACCCAAGTGGCCGTGGCGATCACCCCGGAGCCGCCCTTCACGCTGGAACTGAAACTGGACGCGGTGACAATCGTGAAGGGCGGGGTGCTGAAAGGGAAGATCGTGGCGAAACGCGCCGACAAGATCGTCGAGGAAATCGTCGTCGCGGCGGTGACCGTCCCGGCCATGTCGGTGCCGAAGCTGGTGCCGATCAAGAAGGCGGAGAAGGAAGCGTTGATCGAACTGAGCATCCCCGCCACGGTTCCCCCGGGGGCCACCGCGCTGCAGTTCAAGGGCACCGCCAAGATCGACGGCAAGGATGTGGCGATGACGACCCAACCGCTGACGATCACCGTGACGGAGCCGCCGAAGAAGTAGTCACCAATACATCGCCGTCGTCGGCTTGATGATCAACTCCGGGATCGACACGTTCGCCGGCAGCGTCATCACGAACAGCACGGCGTTGGCGACGTCCTCGGGTTGCAGGATCGTGGCCCGGTGGCTCTCGCTGATCGGCGTCGGCCGGACCGCGAGGATTGGCGTATCGATCTCGCCGGGGTAGATGTTGCTGACGCGGATGCCGCTGTCTTTCTCCTCGTTCGACAGCACCATGCCGAGGGCGCCCATGCCGAACTTGGCCGCGACGTAGGCCGCGCCGCCGAGCGGATTGGCCCGCTTCCCGGCAATGGAGACCACGTTGACGATGACGCCGTCCTTGCGGGCGAGCATCTGCGGGAAGACGGCCTTGGTGCAGTAAAAGGCCCCGTCCAGATTCGCCCGAATCATCATGTCCCACGCTTCGGGCGTGAGTTCCCGAAAGGTGCGATCCTTGATGTTCGTCCCCGCGTTGTTCACGAGGACATCGACTTGGCCGAAGTGCGAAGTGGCCGAGGCGAGCAAGTGCGCGCACTGTTCGTTCTTGGTCACATCGGTCGGGATCGCATACAGGTGATCCCCCGCTGCGAATTCCGCCGTTACGTCGATGAGCTTGGCCGAATCGCGCCCGGCGATGACGACCTTGGCCCCGGCGTCGAGACAGAGCTTCGCCGTCGCCTTGCCGACGCCGGAACCGCCGCCGGTGATGACGACCACTTTGCCCGCGAGCTTGCCCATGACCGGCCCCGTAAGATTCGGATCGCTATGCTATATAGTGGTGGTATAGGAACCCGGTGCGAGGAAGTGCGATGAATGCGGATTTGCGAAGGCGGACCGACGACTTGGCGGCGCGTTTGACACAGCTCCGGGGGTCACTTTGACGTCGCTCACAAACTGAGCCAGCGCGAGCAACTCGACGCGAAGCAGGGCGAACAGGGCTTCTGGGACAACCCGGACGCCGCGAAGGGGACGATCCAGAAGATCAAAGTCCTCAACGCGGTGCTCAAGCCCTACGAGGAACTCGACAGGGCCAAAGACGACCTCCTCGCCATGGCGGAACTCGCCGACGAGGATGCGAGCTTCGAGGAAGAGATCACCCCCGCGCTCGCCAGCGCCGAGACCAAACTCGCGGCGTTCGAACTCAAAGCGATGATGAGCGGCAAGCAGGACGGCTGCAACGCCATCGTGCGCATCCAAGCGGGGCAAGGGGGCACCGACGCCTGCGATTGGGCCGAGCGGCTGCGCCGCATGTACCTCATGTGGGCCAAGAACAAGGGCTTCGCCACCGAGGAAGTCGACGAAGTCGGCAACATCGAAGCCGGCGTGCAGAGCTGCGAGTTCAAGATCATCGGCGAGTACGCCTACGGCTACATGCAAAGCGAAATCGGCGTGCACCGCTTCGTCCGCATCAGCCCGTTCGGCTCCGGCGATACCCGGCAAACCTCGTTCGTCGGCGTCGATGTGATGCCCGAGATCGACGACACGATCGAAATCATCGTCAACGAGAAAGAGCTGGAGATGCAGACGTTCTGCTCCGGCGGCCCCGGCGGTCAGCACCAGAACAAAACGCAATCGGGCGTCCGGCTCATCCACAAGTCGGGCGTCCGCGGCGAAAGCCGGACGGAGCGCAGCCAGCCGAAGAACTACGCCAACGCCTTGGCCTTGTTGAAGGCGCGCCTGTACCAGATCGAAGAGAACAAGCGGATCGGCGACATCGTCAACCGCTACGACGCCAAGGGGGAGATCGCCTTCGGCAGCCAGATCCGCAGCTACATCATGCAGCCGTACACGCTGGTGCGCGATGAGCGCGACGGTATCGATGTGAAACTGCCGGGGGTGAACGCGGTCCTCGACGGCGATGTCGATGAGTTCATGTTCTCCTACCTGCGGTTCAAAGCGAACAAAGCGAGCAAAGCGGCTCAAAAAGGCTAATCGCCACCGACCGTTCAATGGGGGATTCTGACATGGGCGTCGCGATCTGGCTCGGTCTGTTGGCGGTCGGCTTGGCCATCGTGAATTCACCGGCCAGCGCGGCCGAGCACACCAAAGACTCGCTCGAAACGGTGAAGAAGGCCGTGGCCGAGGAGAAAGCGATCCTGCTCGATGTCCGCGAGAAGTCGGAGTGGGACGACGGTCATGTGAAGGGGGCGAAGCATCTGCCCCTCAGCCTGTTGAAGGCCGGAGCCAAGCCTGACGCGGTTGCCGAGATCATCCCTAAAGGGACGGTCGTTTACTGCCACTGCGGCTCCGGCGTCCGTTGCTTGAAGGCGGCGGACGAACTGAAGAAACTCGGCTACGAAGTGCGGCCCCTGAAGCCGGGCTACGAAGATTTGCTCAAAGCGGGTTTCAAACCCGCGTCGAAGTGACCTGCCCCGCCGTTCTCCATCGGGCATCGTTCGTTCCCAACTCCGCGCATCCACTTGCCGATTCCGCGTTGTTGCTTGTTACCGGCCCTCGCGACACGGAATTGTTTCCGACCCGACCCTCGGGTTGAGGATTCTGGGGATTGTGCCCGGTGTGAGGGTTGGCGCGACTTCGGCAGCGGGAACCGGCTCTTCTCGGCCATCGGTGGCCGCGCAAGTCGTCGCGGGCAGGCTCGCTCTCCGATAAGAGCAGGGACGGTACCCCGCGTTTGGTAAAACCTGCCGGTCGTTCGCGGTCTTCGGCGTTTGCCGGGCAAGCCCGGGCACCCCGGGATCGCACTCCGAAATCCGCCCCGTTTTCTTCATGCGGTTCGGGCACCGACCTTGCTACAGTGAAGGCATCGGCAGTCGTCGGCTTTTCGGGGGGGAATGCCGCCCCTGCCGCACCTTGGGAGTTTCGTTATGTGGCGTTACGTTTGCACACTGGTTGTCGCGGCCGGGCTCGCTTCGCATTCGCGAGCCGGCGCGCCCGAGTATTTCACCGAGACGGGTAAGGACTTCACCACGACGTCGATCGGCCCGGTGCTCGTGCACTACTTCCCGATCAAGAACACGACGAAGGAAACGATCAACCTCGGCACCCCGCGGATCGGCTGCGGCTGCGTCGCGGCGTCGCTGCTGAAAGGCCAACTCGCCCCCGGCGAAGTGACCCACCTCGTCGCCTACATGGACACCAAGAAAATCCCGACGCACCAGCGGAACACCTTGAAGACCGTCACCGTCACGGTGCCGTTCTTGAACCCGGTGCCCGAAGAAGTGGTGCTGAAGGTTTCCTGCGTGGCCCGCGAAGACCTGTTCTTCTCGCCGGACTCCTTGAGCTTCGGCACCGTGCACAAATCGGCCGGCGGGAAAGTCGCCATGAAAGTCACGATCTTCAATCAGCCGAAGCTCGCGATCGCCGAAGCGAAGAGCAACGGGAAGTTCATCAAGGTGGAAGCCAAAGCCACCGGGAAGAACGGCGGCGAGTACGAAATCACCGGCACTCTCGACCCCGATTGCCCGAGGGGGAATTGGATGTCGGAAGTGTTCCTGACCACGAACGTCTCCGGGATGGAAAAAATCCGGATTCCCGTGACGGTCAACGTGGTGGAGAGCATCGCCGTGAGCCCGTCGGAAGTCAAATTCGGCGATGTGAACCCCAGCAAGACCCCGTCCACTCAGCAGGTCATGCTGACGGGTGAAACGCCTTTCAAGATTCTCGAAGTGAAGGTTCCCAACGGGGCCGTCAGCGTCACGCAAGTGACCGAAGGCACCCGGGCCGCGCACGTCCTCAAGGTCAATGTCGCCGCCGACACCGAAGGGGCTGTGAAGCAGACCATCGAAATCGTCACCGACAACAAGTCCCAGCCGAAGCTGATCGTCAACGTCTCGGCGCTCGTGAAGAAGTAGCGATTGGGCGACCGACCCTTCGCGACAACCCCGGCGCCCCCGGGGTTGTCGCTTTTCCCGCCCGGTACCAATCCGTATCACATCGTCAACGCCGCCGTCGCCGAGGATCGCCGTCTATGTCGAAGCCCATCACGAAGTTGCTGGTCGCCAACCGCAGTGAAATCGCCATCCGCATCTTCCGTTCGGCCCACGAACTCGGCATCCGCACCGTGGCGATCTACTCCCACGAAGATCGCTTCGCGCTGCACCGGTTCAAAGCCGACGAAGCCTACCGCGTGGGCAAACCGGGCGAACCGATCCGCGCCTACCTCGACATCGACGGCATCGTCGCGCTGGCGAAGGGAGTCGGCATCGACGGCATCCACCCCGGTTACGGCTTCCTGAGCGAGAACGCCGATTTCGCCCAAGCCTGCGAAGACGCCGGGATCACCTTCGTCGGCCCGAGGCCGCAGATCCTCAGGCAACTCGGCGACAAAGTCGCGGCGCGGGCCATCGCGACGAAGGCGAACGTGCCGATTCTGTCCGGCGGTGACAAGCCGGTGTCATCGACCGCGGAAGCGGCGGCGCTCGCCGAGAAACTCGGTTACCCGGTGATGGTGAAAGCCTCGATGGGCGGCGGCGGCCGGGGAATGCGCGTCGTGCTTACGGCCGACAAACTCGCCGACGCTCTGGAGCAAGCCCAGCGCGAAGCCGGTCAGGCCTTCGGCAACTCGGATGTCTTCTTGGAAAAATTCGTGCGGCGGGCCAAGCACATCGAAGTCCAACTCATCGGCGACAAGCACGGCAACCTCGTCCACCTCTACGAGCGCGATTGTTCGATCCAGCGGCGGCACCAGAAAGTGGTCGAAATCGCCCCGGCCCCGAATCTCCCAGAGGTTGTTCGTCAAGGGATTCTCGATTCGGCCCTCGCGGTGGGGCGGGCCGTCGGCATCGACAACGCCAGCACTGTGGAGTTCCTCTACGACACAGATTCCAAGAAGTTCTTTTTCATCGAGGTGAACCCGCGCATCCAAGTCGAGCACACGGTCACGGAAGTCATCACCGGGCGGGACATCGTCCGCGCCCAACTCTTCATCGCGCAGGGTAAGCCGCTCTCCGACGAGGAAATCGGCCTCGGGGATCAATCGAAGATTCTGACGCAGGGGTTCGCGATCCAGTCCCGCGTGACGACCGAAGATCCCTCCAACGGATTCATGCCCGACTACGGCCGGCTCACCGCGTACCGCTCGGCCGGCGGCGTCGGCATCCGCCTCGACGCGGGCACCGCCTTCGGCGGGGCGCTCATCACCCCCTTCTACGACTCGCTGTTGGTCAAGGTCACCGCGAGCGGACTGCGCTTCAAAGACGCCGCGCGGCGGATGGAGCGCTGCCTGCAAGAGTTCCGCGTCCGCGGGGTGAAGACGAACATCCCGTTCCTCATCAACCTCGTCACGCACCCGGAGTTCTTGGACGGGAGCGTGACGACCCGCTTCCTCGACGAGACGCCCGAGTTGTTCGTGATGTCCGTGCGGCAAGACCGCGCGACGAAAGTGTTGAGCTACCTCGCCGACGTGATCGTCAACGGGCACCCCGACGTGAAGACCCCGCCGGCGAACCGGCCGCAATTGAGTACTATCCCGGCGGAGCGGCCGTGGGAAGCGACGACGCGCGATTCCAGCCCGCTACCCGAGGGCACGCGGGACATTTTCAAGAAGCTCGGAGCCGACGGTTTCGCCAAGTGGGTGCGTTCGCAAAAGCGATTGCTCGTCACCGACACGACGATGCGGGACGCGCACCAATCGCTACTCGCCACGCGGATGCGCACCTACGACATGCTTCAAATCGCCCCGCGCTACGCGCGGGCGCACACGGGGTTGTTCTCGCTGGAAAACTGGGGCGGGGCGACGTTCGACACGTCGATGCGCTTCCTCAAGGAAGACCCGTGGGATCGCCTCACCAAACTCCGCGAGCGCATCCCGAACATTCTCTTCCAGATGCTGCTGCGCTCGGCCAGCGCCGTCGGCTACACGAACTACCCGGACAACGTCGTCTACTCATTCGTGAAGGAAGCGGCGGATGCGGGCATGGACATCTTCCGCATCTTCGATGCGAACAACTGGTTGCCGAACTTGAAACTCGCCATCGACGCCGTGCGGAAGACGGACGCCATTTGCGAAGCCGCCATCTGCTACAGCGGCGACATTTTGAACGACCGCCGCGACAAGTTCACGCTGAAGTATTTCGTCGATCTCGCCAAGGAACTCGTGAAGCATGGCACCCACATGCTCGCCATCAAAGACATGGCGGGGTTGTTGAAGCCGTACGCCGCGAAGAAACTGGTGCGGGCGCTCCGGCAAGAGATCGACATCCCGATCCACTTCCACACGCACGACAGCGCAGGTGGGCAACTGGCGTCGTACCTCATGGCCGCCGAGGAGGAAGTGGACATCGTCGATTGCGCCTTCGCCCCACTCGCGGGGAACACGGCCCAACCGAGCTTGAACGCGCTCGTCGAAACGATGCGCTTCGGCGAGCGCGACACCGGCTTGGATTTCGAGAGCTTGCAGGACACGGCCCGCTACTGGGAAGAAGTCCGCGGTTTCTATTCCCCGTTCGAGACCGGGCAACTGTCCAGCTCGGCGGAAGTCTACCAACACGAGATGCCCGGCGGGCAATACGCGAATCTCTACGTGCAGGCGAAGTCCCTCGGGCTGGGTGATCGCTGGCACGAGGTCGGCCGCAAGTACGCCGAGGTGAATCAGCTTTTCGGCGACATCGTCAAGGTCACGCCGACTTCTAAAGTCGTCGGGGATCTCACGCTCTTCATGCTCGCGAACAACCTGACGCCCGACGATGTCAAGAACCCCGCTCGGGAAATCGCCTTCCCCGAATCGGTGATCGAGTTCTTCGAGGGCAAGCTCGGCCAACCGCCGGGCGGCTTCCCCGCCGAGTTGCAAAAGCGAATCCTGCGCGGCCGCACGCCGTTGACGGATCGCCCCGGCGCGACGCTTCCGCCGGCCGATTTCGAAGCCGCTCGGCAGATTCTCCAACCGAAGCTCCAGCGCGAACCGACCGACCGCGATGTCGTGGCGTACTTGCTCTACCCGGAGGTCTACACGAAGTTCGCCGAGCACGTGGCGAAGTTCTCGGACCTCAGCGTCTTGCCGACGCCGCTCTTCTTCTACGGGCTGCAGAAGGGGGATGAAGTCAGCGTCGAGATCGAACCGGGCAAGACGCTCATCATCAAGTTCTTCACCGTGGGCGAACCGCAGGCGGAAGGCAAACGCAGCGTCTTCTTCGAACTCAACGGGCAACCGCGCGAGGTACTCGTCGTCGACCGCACGCTCGGGGCCATCGCGGCGACGCGAGTGAAAGCGGAAGCGGGGAACAAGAAGCA
>JANOSQ010000174.1:0-7300 GCA_031415915.1 Fimbriiglobus sp.
GGATCGACGACGACGAGGTCGAGTTGGCCCGCGGCCGATTCATCGACGGCCCGGTCGATGAGGTCGCTCCAGTCTTCGGGCGTGGGCCGGCCGCGGAAGGGCCGCGAGATGAGTTGGGCGTGCGAACCGATCGGCATCCGCCGGAGGCGGTCGGCCCAGTGCGACTCCGATTCCTCGGACAGCACCCAAGCGCGGGCTTGGCGTGTGGCCCGGTTCAAAAAGGGTTCGCCGGTGTCGAGGCGCTGGAGCAACCCGGCCAAGAGTGTGGTTTTGCCGGTCTTCCACTGGCTCGTGAGCAGGGTGAGGTCGCCCGGCATCAGGAAGCCATCCCAGAGCCAGCGGCCCGCATCCGAAATGGTTTCGGCGGGCATCGCCGCCATTGAAATCGAACGTAAAGCATTGGCGCGCATCGGTTCTACCAGAAGTTCGAAATGATTCCACGCGGGGGTGGGGGGATTTGCGCTGGAATCATTTACCGAAGCTTACCGGATGCGAACGCGCCATTGCGATGTCGGTTGTTACCGCCGCCGATCCGCTGCGGTTCCTATCCTAAGGGAAAGGACGGGTGGGCCATGATTCGCGTCGGGGCGGTGAATTACCTGAACTCCAAGCCCCTCATCGAGGGGTTGGCGGGCTTCTCGGATCGGATCGAGCTGTCGCTCGATCTGCCGAGCCGGCTGGCCGACCGGCTCGCGGCGGGGGAACTCGACGTGGGGTTGATCCCGGTCATCGAGTTCTTCCGGGCCGGGACGTATTCGATGATCCCCGGCGTCGCCATCGCGTCGCGGGGGCCGGTGCTCAGCGTGACCCTGTTCAGCAAGGTGCCGTGGGGCAAGATTCGCAGTGTCGCTCTCGACGAGGGCAGCCGGACCAGCGCGGCGCTGACGAAGATTCTGCTGCAACCCTCCGGTCCGCCGATCCGTTACCAACAGTTACCCATCGACGCGGACCCGGAATCGGCTGGAACCGATGCGGTGCTGCTCATCGGCGACCGGGCGATGAAGGCGTGCCTGCCGAGCTTCGAGTTCGCCTACGACCTCGGGCAAGAATGGACCGACCGCACGAAGCTACCGATGGTGTTCGCGGTCTGGGCCGTGCGCGCGGGGGTCGATCTCGGCGCCGCGGAGTCCGCGTTCGTGCGGGCGAAGAACCAGGGCTTGGCGAACGCGGGAATCATCGCGGCGCGGGAGGCGAAGGTGCTGGGCTTGGATCCGGGATATTGCCGGCGCTACTTCACGAACATCATTCACTACGACCTCGGCCCGGTCGAACTGGCCGGGCTGAGCCGCTTTTATCAATTGGCCGCGAACGCCGGCCTCGCACCGGAGGGGGTGGAACTTGCGACCTACCATCGACCAGATCTTGTCGCGTGTCGTTGATGGGAATCGACTCTCCCGCGAAGACGCCGTGACCTTGATGGGCTGCCACGATCTGCACAAGCTGGGGCGGGCGGCGCACGCCGTGACGATGCGGCTGCACCCGGAGGCGTACCGGACTTACAACATCGACCGCAACGTGAACTACACGAACGTCTGTGCGGCCGTGTGCGACTTCTGCGCCTTCTATCGGAAATCCGGCGATGCGGATGCATACGTGCTCAGCCGCGAGGAGTTGCACGCGAAGATCGAGGAGACCATCGCCCTCGGCGGCGACCAGATTCTGATGCAGGGCGGGATGCATCCGAGCTTGAAATTGGAGTGGTACGAGGAACTCCTGCGCGATCTGCGCTCGCGGTATCCCGGCGTGAACCTGCACGCCTTCAGTCCGCCGGAGATCTGGCACTTCCACAAGATCAACAAGATTCCGCTCGTGGAAGTGTTGACACGGCTGAAAGCGGCGGGTCTCGGCAGTTTACCCGGCGGCGGCGGGGAGATTTTGGTGGACCGCGTCCGCAAGCAACTGACGAAGAACAAAGCGCTGTCCGATGAGTGGATCGAGGTCTGCCGGGTCTGGCACAAGCTCGGGGGCAAGGGGAGCGCGACGATGATGTTCGGCCACATCGAAACGAACGGGGAACGCGTCGAACACCTCGATCGCATCCGCAGCCTGCAGGACGAAACCGGCGGCTTCACGGCGTTCATCTGCTGGACGATGCAGCCGGGCCACAAGATGAGCGACTACCCGGAGCAGGGGGCGTTCGAGTACCTGCGCGTGCAGGCCATCGCCCGGTTGTACCTCGACAACGTGCCGAACATCCAATCGAGCTGGGTGACGCAGGGCGCCAAGATCGGTCAGCTCGCGCTCTTCTTCGGCGCCAACGACATGGGCAGCCTGATGATCGAAGAGAACGTCGTCGCCAGCGCCGGGACGGTTCACCACCTGACGCTGGAGCAGATCCGCAGCGGCATCCGCGAAGCGGGTTGGGTGCCCCGACAACGGAACGTGTATTACGAATTGATCGACTCGGCACCGACGGTCGGGGCGTGAGGATTGACCGACCCGTGTAGGTGTCGGTACAATTGACGTACGTTGTGGAGGGTACGGCATGGCAACTATTGTGTTAGAATCGCCTAAAGTCTTGCCTCGGGACACCGACACGCCGGACACCTTCCGCGGCGATGCCTACTTGTCAATGCTCAAGAATCGCACACCCGAGGAAGTCGAAGCGGATCGGGCTGAGATGCTTCTTCACAGTCCAATCCCACGCCCGCTTCCACTTGGCAAGACGTTCGCGGAAACAGTGCGGGACGCATGGCCGAGCGGTGACACGGATCGGGAAATCGAAGATGCGCTGCGGCTCATCGAATGACTTCACCCGTTTTCATTTTGGACACGAGTCTCCTCGTCCATTACGTCCGCGATAGCGGACTTTGGCGAAACACGGGCCGACATTTCGAGCTTCTCCTCCGCGATCCGACTCCGCTAATCTCAGTTGTGACAGAAGGAGAACTCCGATCGCTCGCGATCCAGCGAAACTGGAACACGGCGAAACTCGCCAAGCTGGAATTCTGCTTGGGATACTTCCGCCGACTGCCGATCGATGAATCCCGGATTTTGAAAGCGTATGCGTCCCTCGATGCCGCGACGGTGAAGATCGGACAGTCGATGGGAAAAACGACCTCTGGATCGGCGCGACCGCAGTCGCTTACCGGGCCACACTGCTCACCACTGATTCCGATTTCGACCGACTTGTGCCTTACGGGCTCGACCGCATTCGTCTCGATCCCAATGAACAGTCGCCCGTTTAGTTACTGCGACCGTGCGATCCTCACTACGTGTTGATCGACTCGGTCGCTTGATCGGCCGCGGGCGGGACCTCGGGAAGTTTGAAGAGAGCTCCCCAAAACTTCTGTCCGCATTGGCCGCACTTCCCGCGCGTCCACGATTTGCCCGAGGCTTTGGAGCGGATACCGCCCATCTCCCAGATGGAGGTGTGGTAGCCGCACGGGCAGCGCATCACCCAGCGCCGCGAATCGGCCTCCATGCTCGCCCACCAACTCGCGGGAAAGATGGCCCGGAAGAATCGTTGAATGCGGCTCATCGTTTCATCCTTTCCAACAGTAGTAGTGACGCAATCGTCTTGGCGTCTTTGATTTCGCCTTCGACGCACATTCGCACCGCTTCCGCCAACGGCAGCGTCACCGCTTCGATCTGCTCGTCGGCTTCGGGCCGCATCGCGCCGGGGGTCAACCTTTCGGCGATGAACAGGTGCAACTTCTCGTCGAGCACGCCCGGCGACGCGTAGAGGAATCCTCGGTACGTCCACGTTTCCGCGGTGTAGCCCGTCTCTTCGGCGAGTTCACGCTTCGCGCACGCCTCCAATTCCTCGTCCGGTTCCACGGTTCCCGCGGGGATTTCCCAGAGCGTCTCGCCGACGCTGAACCGGTAGTTGCGGATCAACACGATGCGCTCCGCGTCCAGCACGGGCAGGATTACGACGGCGCCGGGGTGGAGGATCAGATCGCGCCGGATTGTCTGTCCGGTCGCGGTCGTCAGCGTGTCCACGGCCACTTTGATCCGCCGGCCGACGTGGACGATCTCGCGCGTCATGCTCCGCCTCCCTTTCGACATGGCCCGTGCGATGCTAACATAAGAACCCCAGACCCGCGGAACCCCGACAGGCCCGAACCGATGCGCGATCCGATGAACTGGGCGCTGCCGCTATTCCGAGCCTTCGGCATCCAAGTCCGCGTCCACTTCCTATTCTTCATCATCACCATCGGCTTGTTCCTCCGCCAAATCTCGCTGCCCGGCGATGTCCTCTGGTGGGGCGACGTGCTGATGTTCACGGTCTTTTTGCTCTTCGGCATTATCCTCCTCCACGAGTTCGGCCACTGCTTCGGCGGCCGCGCCGTCGGCGGCGACGCGGAGGACATCCTCATCTGGCCGCTCGGCGGCTTGGCGTTCGTCAGCGTGCCCCACAATTGGAAAGCCCACAGCTACATGATCGCGGCCGGGCCGTTCGTGAACGTCATCATCTGCTTCCTCGCCGGGGTCATACTCGCCGGGGCGGGGTTCATTCCGTCGTTCAACCCGGTCGCCGATCCCTACGTCTCGGAGATGAAGAATTACCAGGACAATCGCACCTACACCAGCCAATACGGGTTGCGGCTCTATCTGCCCGAGAGCGCCGAAAGCCCACCGGGCTACGGCGGTTTGAGCGTCGGCAAACCGGCCGACATGATGGAGGTCGCCGTGAAAAGCGGCTACGAGCGCGCCTTGGCCCCCGGCTGGGTGGTCTGGCTGAACCGCACCTTCTGGCTCTCGTGGGTGCTGCTGCTGTTCAACTTGATCCCCGCGTACCCGCTCGACGGTGGTCAACTACTCCAAGGGTTCATCTGGGGTCGGCGCGACTATCGCACCGGCGTTACGGTCGCGGCGTACAGCGGCTTCGTCTGCTCGGTGCTCGTGTTGATCGTTTCCATCGCCGCGAACGAAACGCTCTTCATGGGGCTGGCTCTATTCATGCTCTTCAGTTGCGTGCTGAAGCTGCGCAGTTTGGAACAAGAGGAAGGCCCCTTCGGTTACGACTTCAGCGCCGGCTACACGAGCCTCGACCAAGACGACGACGAGAACCCCAAACCGAAGCCGAAGAAGCAGGGGTTCGTGAAGCGCTGGTTGCAAGCCCGCACGGCCAAACGCCTGCGCTTGGAAGCCGCCCGGCGCCAGCAGGACGACGAACGCATGGACCAACTGCTGGAGAAGATCGCCCGCAGCGGCAAGCAATCGCTGACCGACGACGAACGCCGTTTCATGGAACGCGTCAGCGCGCGCTACCGGAACAAGTAAGATGTTTCACCGCAGAGAAAGATGAGCAAGAAGAGTAAGAACGATCGATCCAAAACTTGGTTTGATTCGTGTCATTTCTCTTCTTCCTCATCTTTCTCTGCGGTGAAACATGTCTTGGATTGGAGAATGACTTGTCGACTCTGATCGAACCCCGCACCTTGCAAGGGTTCCGCGATTACCCCCCGGCGCTGATGATCCCGCGCGAGCGGGTGCTGCAAACGGCCCGCACCGTTTACCGCTCGTACGGCTACGCGCCCATCGACACCCCGACGCTCGAATACGCCGACGTGCTCCTCGGCAAAGGCGGCGGCGAGAACGACCGCATCGTTTACCGCTTCAAGGATCACGGCGACCGCGATGTCGCCATGCGCTTCGACCTCACGGTGCCCTTCGCCCGCTTCGCGGCGATCCACGTCCCGCAACTCGGTACGCCGTTCAAGCGATACGCCATGGGCCCCGTCTGGCGCGGCGAGCGGCCGGGGCAGGGTCGCTACCGCGAGTTCTGGCAGTGCGACTTCGACACCATCGGCACGCTCAGCAACGCCGCCGACGCGGAAGTGGCGCTCGTCATCAACGATCTGTTCACCGCGCTCGAGATTCCGAACTTCCAGATTCGCGTGAACAACCGATTGCTGTTGAACGGTTTCCTTGAAAAGATCGGCGTGCTCGAAAAAGCGACAGCCATCCTGCGGACACTCGACAAAGTACACAAGATCGGCGTACCAGCGGTTGAAAATGAGTTGATTCAATCCTGCGGACTATCTGCGGATCAAGTCGGAGAACTAATGCATTTAGTGCACATCGATGACGGTGAAACAAATGAAGGTGCTTTGCGTCGTATCGAGGATCGTTTCCACGGCTCTATCAACGAAAAGGCCCGCGAAGGGCTGCTCCGCCTGCGGGAGTTGCTGAGCGTGGCGAACACGGCCGGAGTTCCCGCCGAGCGCATCCGCATCGACCTCAGCATCGCCCGCGGACTCGATTACTACACCGGCACCATCTACGAAACCTTCCTCGGCGACCTCCCCGGCATCGGCAGCGTCTGCAGCGGCGGCCGCTACGACAACCTCGCCAGCCTCTACACGAAGCAAGTCCTCCCCGGCGTCGGGGCATCCCTCGGCGTGGATCGCTTGCTCGCCGCGATGGAGGAAATCAAACACCCGTGGATGACCGGCCAGAGCACACCCGCCCCGGTGCTCGTGCTGCAATTTGAGAACACGTGGTTGGGCCAATACCAGCGCGTCGCCCGCAGCCTGCGCGCCGCCGGGATCGGCGCCGAGGTCTATCCGGACGTGAAGCGGTTGAAAGCCCAATTCGAATACGCCGACAAACGCGGGTTCAAAGTGGCGCTCATCGCCGGCTCCGAGGAGTTCGCCAACGGCGTGTGGAAGATCAAGGATTTGGGGAAGCGCGAAGAGACGAAGGTGCCGGAGGCGGAGGTAGTGGCAAAGATCCGAGAGGTTTTGACATGAATTCGGACAACTACGATGTTAAAACTCTTGCCAATGGCGAAATTGCCATCTGGATCGTCGATAATGCTTCCTTGCATATCAAATGCGTTTCAACACAAGGTGATCCGGTCGAGTTGAACTCCGAAGAAGTGAAGGAGCTTTGCGAAATACTTGCTGCGTTCGCAAAGCGAATCGAATAAGAGTTTGAAAGATTCATTCGACTACTTCGGCGAGCCGACCCTGTGAAGGGTCGGGTAAAGCTTCGAACCGCGATGGCAATTGTCCCTCATCGGCTGTCCACCCGACCCTTCACAGGGTCGGCTCGCCGAAGGTAGTCGTGTAACCCGATGATCCCGCGTATGATCCGCTCCAACCATTACGAGGCGGCGTTCGAGGCTTACCTGCGGGAAAAGCGGGTCGGGTTCATCGCCATCGACGAGGCCAAGCGGAGCATCCTCGGCAAGCAGAACATCAAAAGCGCCGACTTCATCATCGTCGGGCCGGAGACCGCCAAGCTCGTCGTCGATGTGAAGGGCCGCAAATTCCCGAGCGGCACCAAGGGCGGCAAGACTTGGCAGAACTGGGCCGAGGAGCAGGACATCGACGGCCTGGCGCGCTGG
>JANOSQ010000175.1:0-3876 GCA_031415915.1 Fimbriiglobus sp.
GTTGGTTCTGGTGCTGATGGGGGCCAGCTTCGGCTTCTACGCGAACCGCACCGAGGATCTCGCCTACGACCAACTCACGCACACGGGCCGGACGCTGGTCTCGCCGACGATCGCCCGGTTGCACATCCGCCAAAACGAAGAACTGCTGAAAGGGATGGACGAGTTCCAACGGCAGTCCGTGGAGCGCTGGCCCGGCGACCTCCAAGATTACCGGAGCAAGTTGATCTTGCTCGACTCGACCAACCCGGTGAACCGGCCGGAACCCGAGGATCAGCCGATCCTGCGGAAAATGCAGAGCGACCCGACCCTGACCGAAGACACCCGCTTCGTGCGCAGCGAGCAGGCGTTCCTCTATTACGGGGCGGTGCGGGCGCAAGAATCGTGCGTCAACTGCCACCGCGACCCGGCCAAGATGGCCGCGTTCAGCGGGGAAACCCCCGCGGCGCGCCAAGCCGCCGCGGCGATGGCCAACCCGAACCTGCAGCGGGGCGACCTCATGGCGGTGGTGCAGATTCGGCTGTCGTCCGAGATGATCGAATCCGGGCTGCACCAGAACCGGGCCATCCTGATCGCGTTCGCGCTGGGCACCACGCTGGCCCTGCTCGCGGGGAGCTATTTGATCGTCCGGTATGTGATCGTGAAGCCGGTGAAGCACCTGAAGTCGGTGGCCGACGCCATCGCCGCGGGGCAATTTTCGGTGCGCAGCGACATCCAAACGGGGGACGAGTTCGAGGATTTGTCGGTGGCGTTCAACCGGATGCTCAGCAATTTGATCCAAATGCAGGATCGCAACCGCGGGCTGATCGGCGAGCTGGACAAGAAAGTGGACGACTTGGCGCGGGCGAACCTTCAACTGTTCCAATCCGGGAAGTTGAAAGCCGACTTCCTCTCGACGATGTCCCACGAGTTGCGGACACCGCTGAACATCGTCAACGGCTTTTCGGAGATGCTGCTCAACTCGGCGAGCCTCTCGGAGAAGCAACAGCGCTGGGCTTCCAACATCAACACCTGCGGCAAGCAACTCTTGGCGCTGATCAAAGAGATCCTCGACTTGGCGAAGCTCGAATCCGGGAAGATGGAGCTGAAGCCCGAGATGGTCGAGGTGCCGGCCTTCTGCGAACAAGTGGCGACCCTGTTCCGGCCGCAAGCCGAGAAGAAGGAAATCGAACTGCGGGTCCAGTGCGCCGAGGATTGGCCGGCGATTCGCCAGGATCTCGGCAAACTCCGGCAGATCGTCTCGAATTTGCTGTCCAACGCGGTGAAGTTCACACCCGACGGGGGGAGGATCACGCTGACCGCCGGCCATGCGCCGGACAAATTGATCCTGTCCGTCAGCGACACCGGCGTCGGCATCCCGCCCGAAGAACACGAAATGATCTTCCAGAAGTTCCGCCAAGCTTCGAATCCGCTGACCCGCGAGCAGGGTGGCTCGGGGCTGGGTTTGTCGATCGTCCGCGAACTCGCGAAGCTTCTCGGCGGCGGCATCACGTTGCAGAGCGACGTCGGCCGCGGCAGCACCTTCACCCTGACCGTCGCGGCCCGGCTAGCGTTGGAGCCACTCGCGGAGTTGGAAAGTTCCGGCGTCGGATAACGACGAATTTTTCGGACTTGAGCCGTTCATCGCGGCGCGTGCGAAGAATCCGCGGCGGGCCGTTCCTCAACCGTCCCGGAGGCACCACCCGCGCAAAGCATGCGCCGCGACAGTTCGGGTCAAGAGTTCCGCGTGAGCACCGCGAATTTCTTCGATTCCCCCAGCGGCGCCCGACGATAGCACTGCGTAGAATGCCTTCGGCGTGTCGGTGGACAAATGGTTCGGTGCCGGCCCCCACCCATCGCCGTGCGGCTGCGATTCGGGGAAATTTCCGAACCGGCATCCTCCCGCCCCCTTTTCTCGTGTAGAACTAAAGAGACCCCGCCCCGATGCGTGACGTTTCCCCGCGTTGGCAATCTTGGCGGATTCGGCTGGCGCCCCTCCCGACGCCGGCCGCACTGCCTCCGGCCTTGCGACTCCGGGCCACCATGATCGACCCCAAGACCTCCGCCCCCGCCGTTCCCACGCCGGCGGATTTCCGCAACGAAGTGCCCGATGCCCACGGCATCCGCCGCGGGATGGTCGCGCACATCCGCGGACTCATCGCGGCCGGGCACTACGACACCCCGGAGCGCTGGGCGCTCGCCGAAGAAATGCTGTTCCGCCGCCTCGACGAATCGCGGTAGTCCCGGAGTTTCCCCGTGCCTCTGCCGTCGGTCGCGGTCTCGCAGTCCCCCGAAGAGCGATTCCGGGAATTCTTGACCAGCCGGCCCAAACCCCAACGCTACACCGATCAACAGCGCGAACTCGTCCGCCACATTTTCGCGAAGCACCAGCACTTCGACACCGACGAACTCCTCGCCGATTTGAAGAAGGCGAACCGCAACGTCAGCCGGGCGACCGTCTACCGCGCCCTCGCCAAGCTCGTCGAAGCCGGGCTGCTCCGGAAGATCGAAATCGGCCCCCGCACCGTCTACGACCACGACTACGGGTACCCTTGGCACGAGCACCTCGTCTGCTCCAACTGCGGCGCGATGATCGAATTCACCCACGAGGGGATCGTCGACGCGGTGAAAGGCGTCGCCGCCCAGAAGCTATTCAGAGTGGTGGGATACGATTTGGTCGTCCGCGGCACCTGCGCCGAATGCAACGCCGCCGACGCCGCCAAGCGCCGCTATGTGATGTGAGTGGGGAGACGTGAGCGCGCCCCTCTTCTCGAATGTGGCCCTCGACTACAGCCAATTTTACCTGTGGGATCGGGGCATGACCAACCTAACCCCGGTGATCCACTCCCCGCAGGCCTTGCTGTTCCCCGGCTTGCCGACGGCACGGGGTTCGTCGATGTGTGGTGCGATGCACCCGCGTCGCCGGGGTGATGTATAATCGACCCTACCCGCGTGACCGAGGATCCCACCGTGGCCGACCCGAAGATCGACCTCACCGATGCCAAGTTTCCCAAGGTCGACGGCGACATCAACGAGTACGTCTCCAAAGAGGCCGTGGAGAGCAAGCAGTTCGACAATTCCCGCAAGGTCGTCTTCATCAACGGCATGGGCAACTCGGGAAAGAACCACGCGGAATCGGCGCTGACCCTGTCGCTCTTGCAAATGGCCACGGTCATCGGGGTTTACAACGCCACGGCCGGCTTCGGGAAAGACTTCCTCCAGTGCATCGCGGACAAGAACCAGTTCGACGGCCCGGCGTCGCTGTCCGCGAAGAACAAAGTCGCTCTCGGGGGTCTCGCGGGCCTGATGCCGGTCGACGTGGCCCGCGCCGCACTCGCCCGGAACGCCGCCCAAGTGCCGCTGTTCGACCTGCTCCGCGAACCCGGCCACAAGCGGCTCGAAATCTTCGCGCACAGCCAAGGGAACTTGATCCTGAGCAATGTCCTCCAGGCCATCGCCGCCGTGGATGGCCCGACCGCGCTCGCCGGATACAAGGTGAATACCTTCGGCTCGCCGGCGGTCAATTGGCCGCTCGGCCTTCGGAAATTCGAACACGGCTTCACGTTCGATTACGTCGCCTTCTTGGCCGGCTTCGACGCCTCGTGGTCGATTTCCAAAGTCGGCTTGCCGGGCGGCCTCGATATGCACGGCTTCCTCGGCTACATGCGGAACGATCCGGCCTTTGTGGTGAACCGCTACCGGGTCGGCTGCTGGGGCATCACCTTCAACTTGGACGAAGCCGGGCTCGCGGACGCGCTCATCGCCATGGGCGGGAATATCCGCCGCGTCTCGGCGATCTTTGCGCACCTCGACAAGAAGCACAACAGCGACGCCGACGATGTGGCCGAGCTGTACGTGAACCGCCTGCGGAAATCCCCCGCGACCGCCGCGGCGATCCGG
>JANOSQ010000176.1:0-2718 GCA_031415915.1 Fimbriiglobus sp.
TTCGTGAGAGCGTAGACGATGCCGTAACGGTCCGTGGCGTCGGCGTAACCGAGGTAGTCGATCCCAGCGAGATCGCAAAGCATGTCGAAGCCGCGCTGCGTCTGGAGGAACGCCAGCACGCCGTAGATTTTCTCGACGGGCACGGTCAACCGCTTGTTGTCGCGGAACTCCGTCGGCGTGGCCGAGGCTGCCCCGAATTTGGCGTCGATGGCGCTGGCGTGTTCAGTTGACAAGGGGCAACCCCCGCAAACGCTTCCCGGTGGCAAAATTCCCCGGGGCGATCACCACTTCGGACGGATCCAAATCCCCCGCCCGATCCCCGGGGCCTTCATACGCCGTGCGCTTCGCGAACTCCCGACCGTTGATCGTCCCGCACTTCATGATCTTCTCTTGCAGATCGAGTACGGCCCGGATCACTTGCTCCGGTCGCGGTGGGCAACCGGGCACGTAGACATCCACCGGGATAAATCGGTCGATCCCTTGCACTACGGAGTAGGTATCGAAGACGCCGCCGCTGCTGGCGCAAGCCCCCATGCTGATGCACCACTTCGGTTCCGGCATTTGCAGCCAGATCCGCTGCATCACGGGGACCATTTTCATCGCCACCCGCCCGGCGACGACCATCACATCGCACTGGCGCGGGGTGAAGCGCATCGCTTCGCTGCCGAAGCGGGCGAGGTCGTAGCGCGAACTGGCCGTGGCCATGAGTTCGATGCCGCAGCAGGCGGTGGCGAAGGGCATGGGCCAGAGGCTGTTCTTGCGGACCCAGTTCGCCAAGAAATCGAGCTTGCTGACGAAGATGTTGTCGTCCAGTTTCAGCGCCACTGGAACACCCCCTTGCGCCACGCGTAAACGTAAGCGATGCCCAGCGTCGCCAAGAAAATCAGGATTTCCGCGAAGACCAAGGCTCCGAAGGTCGCCCGCCACGCCGTGTCGCCCCCTTCGCCGTAGGCGATCACCGCCCACGGGTACAGGAACAGCAATTCGACATCGAACACGAGGAACAAAATCGCGATCAGGTGAAAGCGGATGTCGAACTGCATGTGGGCCGTGCCGATGGGGTCCATCCCCGACTCGTACGGCATGTTCTTCACCTTCGTCGGCTTCCACGGCTTCAAGATCGGCGTGTGCGTAGCCAGCAGTGTCGCCAATGCGAGGAGCACCACCGCCACGGCGTAGATGAGGATCGCATAATAGGACGTGAGGTCGAACGCGGGTTCGAGGCCCGAGGGAGTCAGTACGAGATCGGGCGAAGCCATGGACGCGGCCTTTCGATCCTTCGGACGGCGACTTTGTGAACTTTTTCACATAGTCGGGCAAAAAGAAACCCCGATGGGACATCGAGGCGCGGTCACCCTACACAGATGATAGTAGTCTGGGTAGCCGCAGCGTCAAGAATGTTCACGCCACCCCGCTCGGTCGGAACCCGATCCGTTCCAACATCTCCGACTTCAACACGAACGGCTGCTTCGGAATCGCTTCCCAGGTGAACCCGGCAATCAGTTCCCTCGCCGAAATCGGCTCCGGACTCGGCAGCCAACCGCAGGACCACGCCAGCAATCCCAGTAGCGCTTCCGGTTTGACGCCCGCCTCCCGCAGAGATGACAAGCGAGTGTCACCGTGCCGCTTGGCCAGACGTTGGCCGTTCTCCCCGACGACCAACGGCACGTGGGCGAAGCGCGGCGGGGTCAGTCCGAGTGCCTCGTAGATGAGCAACTGCCTCGGGGTCGAAGGCACCAAATCGTCCCCGCGCACGACTTCGGAGATCCCCGCGGCCGCATCGTCCACGACGACGGCGAGTTGGTACGCGGGTACCTTCGCCGATCGCCAGACCACGAAATCGCCGCCGAGTTGCTTGAGATCCAATTCTTGCGGCCCTTGGACGAGATCGAAATACGTCGGCGTGTGCGTCGCCCGGAAGCGCCAGGAGTAGGGCCGATTCAGAGCTACCGCGTCGGCGACTTTCCGATGCGCGCAGGTGCCGGGGTAGGTCGGCCCTTCGTGCTCCGCGTGCGGGGCGCTCGCGGCGGTGGCGATGTCGTTGCGGCTGCAAGTGCAGGGGTAAACGAGTTCCAATCGCTGCAATTCCGCGAGCGCGGCTTCGTGCTCGGGCAAGCGCGTCGATTGCACCACGGCTTCACCGTCCCAATCGAGTCCGAGCCAACGGAGGTCGTCGAGGGCCTGCGCCGCCGCGTCCGGCTTGTTCCGCCAAACGTCGATATCCTCCATCCGCAGCAGAACCTCGCCCCCTTGCGAACGGGCCGAGAGCCACGCGAGCAAATAGGTCCGGGCGTTGCCGACGTGCTGCGAGCCGGTCGGGGAAGGGGCCAATCGGCCTCGGGTGCGTGTCATCGGGCTATTGTAGGCGGCGCGGAAATGTTGCCGCTTGATCCGCGGGGCTTCCGGCCCGATAATGCCGATCCTACCTCACCCGTTGGGAGCCTCCCTCATGCGCCTCGCTTCGCTCGCACTCCTGTTCGCCCTCGCACCGGTCGCGTTCGCCAAAGATCCGCCCCCCATCTCGTGGAAGAAGACAGTCCTCGACAAGAAGTTCCGCTCCGAGGGTTGCGCCATCCTCGACGTCAATAAAGACGGCAAGATGGACGTCGCCGTAGGCGAGTTCTGGTACGAGGCCCCCGACTGGAAAATGCACGAGATGCAAAAACCCGGCAACTACGGCGACGGCCTCGGCGGCTACAGCAAAGTCTTCGCCTGCTG
>JANOSQ010000177.1:0-2834 GCA_031415915.1 Fimbriiglobus sp.
CTTCCATTTCGGCGTGCCGTCCTTGAGCGAGATCGCGTGGACGCCGCCGGCCAAGTCGCCGGCGTAGACGATGCCGGCGACGATCGCCGGCGGCGCGAAGACCTGGACCTTCGTGTCGTAAATCCACTTGCGATCCCCGTCCGCCCGTGCGTAGGCTCGGACTTTGCCGTCGGTCGCCGTGATGACCGCAAGCCCTTCGGAGATGGCCACGGCGCCGACGACGCCGCCTTGCACATCCTTCTTCCACTTCGGTTTGCCATCGGCCAAGTTGAACGCCGCCAGCTCCCCCTTAGCCCCTTTCAACTGACCGAAGTAATAACCGACACTGCTGCCGGACACGAGGACGGTATCCCCGCTGACGCTCGCTCCGCCCCACGGGTTCAGGGTCAACGGCTGCGTCCAGAGCGTCTCGCCGGTCTTCGCGTTCAAGCAGTAGAGCGCACGCTCGCCGACTTTCTCCTTGTCGAGGTAACTCGTGCAGACGAGCACCTTGTCCCCGACGACGCAGACCGGAGCATCGACGTGCCACTTCTTCTCCCCCTTGTGCCAGACCTTCTTCGGCTCCGGCTTCAGCAGCATGTCCTCCGTCGGCGGCACCGCGAAATCCGGATCTTTCTTCTTGTCCGCTTCATACTTCGCCAGCAGCTCCTTCCACTTGGCCTCTTGCAGCTTCACGACGTCCGCGGCGGTCACATCTTTGCCGTCGAGCGTGGCTTTCTCCAGTTCGACGCAGAAGACCCCGCCGGCGCCGGCGCCCATGAAGACCTTGCCGTCCGCGATGGTCGGCGCCCCTTCGAGATGGATCAAATCGCCGGGCATCTGCAATTGCCAGACGGGCCGGCCGGTGTCTGCTGTTAGGCAATGGAGCACGCCGCCGGAATCTTGGTGAAGCCCGTCGCCGAAGACGAGCGAGTTCCCCGACACTGCGGCCGACGACACCGAGGCGAGCCTGAGATACGGCGCCGAACGCGACCAGAGGGGCTTCTTGCCATCGGAGGTCGGGTAGAGCGCGATGGTCGGCCGGTTGAAGGCGCCGAAGCCCGACGCGTACAGCGAGTCCCCCACGGGGACGAGGCCCGCGATGAAGTGATCCTGCGACTGCACCGCCCAGAGCACCGCCGGTTTCTCCGGCCCGGCTTTGCCGTCGGTGTTGCCCGTGCGCTCGGCGTTGCCGCGGTAGGTGGCCCACGGCTCCGCGGCGACGAGCGGGGCGGAGAGCGCGAACAAGACGATGAGGCTGCGGATCATCGGGGTGTGCCTGCGGGGGAGGTTGTCTGCGTCGAGAGTTCGCGGTGCAGCAATTCCCACAGGGAATCGAGGCTTTGAACGATCACCTTGGCGTCGGTCAGCACGGGCATGAAGTTCGTATCGCCGGTCCAACGGGGGACGATGTGCCAATGCAGGTGCCCCGGCAAGCCGGCCCCGGCGACGCGGCCGAGGTTCAACCCGACGTTGAACCCGTCCGGCGTGATGGTCGCTTCGAGGGCGGCTTGCATCCGGATCAGCGTCCGCTGGAGGTCGAGCAATTCCCCGTCGGTCAACTCGTCCAACCGGGCGGCGTGGCGCAGGGGGGCGACGAGCAAGTGGCCGTTGTTGTAGGGGAAGCGGTTGAGCACCACGATCGAATGGGCCGTCCGGTGGACGATCAGATTCTCGCGGTCGTTCGTCTCCGCGAGGCCGCGGCAGAGGAAGCAATCGTCGGCGCGGGGGATCGGTTTGGGGTTCGCCACGTAGGCCAGTCGCCACGGTGCCCAGAGGAGTTCCATCGGCGTTTCCCTGCGGGAGTCGGTCGGCGCACGCGGCAAACGCATTCTAAGCTATCCGGCCCCCATTTTCGCCCGGAGAGTTTCCGATGTTCCGCCGCGCGTTCCTCGGTCTGCTCGTTTGTTCCCTGAGCTTGTTGGCCGCCGATGCCCCCAAGCCCGCCGCCAAAGAGGCCGGCCAGCTCGATCCCAAGCAGTTTCAGGCCGTCTGCGCCGGGGCCGACGTCATCGTGCTGGGCAAAGCCTACGCGATCTTGACCGGCACGCTCGATTCGGAACCGCCGACGCCGGTCTACACCACGGCGAAGCTCCAGACCAAGAACCTGAAGTTTCTGAAAGGGCGCGAGAAGCTCGGCGACAAACCGAGCGCGCGGGTCGAAGACGCTTTCGAGGAACTGGGCCAGCCGGCGGTCACGCTGATGGACAAGACCGTGCTGGTGGCGTTTCAGTGGGACGGTAAGAATTTGAAGTTGAAGCTGCTGAGTACGGTCAACGCAACCGACTTGGCCCTGATCCTGGAGAAGTACCCCGAGGCGAAGTGAGCCCGCGCATCCCGTTGGAAAGCGACTCCGGGCGTCACGCCGCCGGCCTACCCAAGATCGGCGGAACCCCGCCGTGCGCACTACGAGCCGGATGCATCAGCAACGGAGCAATCGCAGTTCGCAAAGCGGAATTCCTCTCCTTCCATCCGTCGCTCACGCATCCGGCTCGTAGCGTGCACTACCGGCAGATCATGGGGGCGGTGTCGTATTTTCGGGCCAACATCGAGAGGGGCACCCCCGTTGCCGGGTGCGACAAAGTTTTCTGGCAGCTTGTCGGCCGTTTTCCGGCCTGAAAGGTCGGTTCTGTCAACCCAGGCCTCCGACGGCTGCGCCGTCTCCGACCTGGGCTGCCAGAACCGACCTTTCAGGCCGGAAAACGGCCGACAAACTGCCGGAAAACTTTGTCGCACCCGGCAACGGGGGTGCCCCTCTCGATTTTGGCGCGAAAATACGACACCGCCCCCATGATCTGCCGGTAGTGCACGCTACGAGCCGGATGCGTGAGCGACGGATGGAAGGCGAGGAATTC
>JANOSQ010000178.1:0-3720 GCA_031415915.1 Fimbriiglobus sp.
CCGTTCGTCGTGCGGTCCGTCGCTCACGCATCCGGCTCGTCGGGGATGAACCTCACCGTGGAAGCGGAGTCTGGAAGCGAATAATGCTTCCGCGGAGTTTACCCCCCTCCGGACGAATGGGAAGCAGCGGAAGCATTATTCATGCCTTGCCAAATTCTAACCGCTGACCCGCGTCGTGGAAGCTTCCACGATGGCGATCTCTTCGGCGGTGAGGCCGTACAGCTCGTACACGAGCGCGTCGATGCGGGCATCGGTCGCATCGATCTGCGATTGCAGCGACGCCGCTTCGTGCGGGGTTTTGGCCGCTTTGAGTTGGATATGGAGTGCCAGCATCCGTTCGGCCGATGCGATCAGTCGATCTTGGTGAAGCTTGTCCGCGATGAGAATGGGCGCGTTCTCGATGTACTGCTTCGAGAATTTGAAATAGCCGCCGCGCAAGTTCGTGCTCTGCGCTTTGACGACGTATCCGAATAGTTTTGAATTCAGAATGGACATGAGATACTTGATAGGCACATCGTCGCGTTTCGGGCGGATTCCGTAAAACGGCCCACTCCCTCCCCCGGTCATATATAGGCCTTGCTCATCCAACAGAACTGTCGGCCGGTTTGCAGTTACTTGGATAATCAACTTCGGCAGATCGAACTTGACGAGATTCTTCGGATAAACGTAAGCATGCCAATCAGCATGAACCATCTTGCCGTTATCGCGGTCTTGCAGTGCTTGACGGTGCCGTAAAAGATGTGAATATCCACGAGGGAAGTCGGCTTTGATACGATCGATTCCGATCAGGACAGGCCTACCCGCGACAAAATAGTACGGAAAAATGAGCTTCGCAGATTGTTTGATGGTCGAATAGGGTGAAAGATCTCCGGTCAGCAGAAAGGGCTTCGTGATACCTTCTTCGATGTGACTATTGAGATCGACGACGTAGATTTTGTCCGCGCTCGTTTGGAGGCCTACGAACAGATCGGCTACGTCGCCCAGTTTCGGGTGCAGGGCATGCAACTTCTTGAGTAGCGCCGAGCCATCCCCCGCCGTGAAGTTCCATTCGCCATCGGTGATTTCGTCGGCTTTCAGTGTGCCGTCGTTAATTTCGAGGCCGTTGCGCCAACCGTCCAACTCCGCCACCTTCACGAAATGGCACTGCTCGGCCGGCTCCTTGTCCAAGAAGACCAAGGCGGTGTAGGTGGTCGCCCCGCCGAAGACTTGCTGGTCGCCGAAGTGGACAGCGTGTGCGAGGTGTTTCCCATCGGCGATGATCGAGCGGATCGGGCGGCCGTATCTCGCATTGAAGAACTTGTTCGGGCAGATGTACCCGAGCCGTCCGCGCTTCGAAAGCAATTGCAGCCCGCGTTCGAGGAATACGACGTAAATGTCGTAATTCCCCTCTTGGGCCGACGCGTACTCCTTGTAGAGTTCGACTTCGACCGGCGCCCATTCTTTTAGAATCTGGATGCGGATATACGGCGGATTGCCGATCACGGCATCGAACCCACCCGCTTTGAATACCTTCTTGAATGCGGACTTCCAATCGAACGGCACAATCGCAGATTGGTCGGCTTCCGGTAGGGCGATGAAGCTTTCCGAACCGCGAATCTCCGGGCCGATCAGCGAATTCCCACACAGGATGTTCTTGTCCAAATCCGGCAGGACGCGCTCGCCCGTGAGCTTTGGACTGGACTTCAAAGTGGCGTCGGTTTCGCCCTCGAGTACCTTCAGCAGGAGCGAGAGCTTGGTCACCTCCACGGCTTGGGTGTCGATATCGACGCCGTAGATGTTGCCGATGAGGATGCGTTTCTTCTCGGCGGTCGTCAGGCGGTAATCCCGGTCGCCGACCTTCACGAGGACTTTGCCGTGCTTTTCCGGGCCATCGGCGACGTACCACTTCAAATACCACTTCAGCAGGAAATCGTAGGCGACGAGCAGGAACGACCCGGAGCCGCAGGCGGGATCGAGGATGCGCAGCTTGCTCGCGGTCTCCGCGGTCGCGCCGTCGAGGAGTTTGCCGACGGTTTGCCACACGATGTATTCGACGATGTAGGTCGGGGTGTAGTAGACGCCGCCGGCCTTCTTCACCTCGGGTTTTTCTTCGACCTTGGCGACGTGGCCGGGGGTGAGCCGGATGACCTTGCCGAGGAACTGCTCGTAGACTTGGCCGAGGATGTCGGCGGGCATCACGTTGAAAACGTAGGGGCTTTCGGGGTAGTAGAGGCCCTTGAAGATCTGCTTCAGGGGCTTGTCGTCGAGGGCGAGCGTGTGCGTGAGTTTGTCCGGCTGGCCGCGATCCTTCTCGCTGCTGAAGTGGAACAGCCCGGAGTTGTAGCGGTCGTCGGCGAGGGCGAAGAGTTGCTGCAAGCGGCGGTAGACGCCGGTGCCCTCGGTCAGTTCTTTCAACCGACCGTAGGTTTCCATGCCCCGGTCTTCGCACATGCGCAGGAAGATGATGCGGTCGATGGTCACCTGCACGGCGTAGTTCAATTCGACTTGCGTGATCTCGGCGTTCTTCTTGGCGAAGTTGACCGCCAGCAGTTCGCGCCAGCCTTCGATCTCATCGAGGAACGCGCCGTCCACCGCGGCGGTTCCGCGCCGGCCCTTGTTGCCGACGGCGTACTTATCGAAGGAACCCTTCAAGATGGCTTGCTTGGAGAAGTGGCCGTAGAGCCAATCCCATTTTTCGACGTAATCCTTGGCGCAAATGAACTCGATGCGGCCGGTCGCGGCTTTGTCGCCGTGGTCGGGCTTTTTGGAGCAATCGTAGACGGCGAGTTCGCCGAAGTTCGTGAGGATCGAAACGGGCAGCTTGGCCGACCACGCGTAGCGACGGAGCTGGTACGCAGAATCGGGATCGCGTGCGATTTGCACCGCCGGCTTCTTGGCTTCGATGAAGAACTTCCGCACTTCGCCGATGCGGAACGAGTAATCCGGGGCTTTCGCCTGGCCGTCGACGATCACCGAATCTTCGTGGATGACATCGCGGTAGGCGGGGGCATGGCCTTCGCGATTGGCCATGTCCCAACCCAAGCACTCGAAGAAGGGGTTGAGGAACTCTTGGCGGAGTTGGTCTTCCTTGTAGTTCGCGCCCCGGTACGACGCTTCGTTATCGAGGAATCGCCGGACCAGTTCGTCGACGAGCGCGGGGGCGGGCATGGGGGTGGCGGTTCCGGTGCGTTGTTGAAAAGGATGTTACAGCATCGCCCTCGGCTGCGTCAAACTCCGTTGGGACGAGAATGCAAAACTCTGCCCCCGTGTCTGTCCAGCGCGGCACCCCTCCCGGGACTCGACGTAAGTCCTAGGCGGGGTTGGTCTGTCCAGAAAAGTTCGGTCTGTCCAGAAAATATTGGGTCTGTCCAGAGGGGGGTGTGGGGGGTCGCGCTGGACAGAGCTGCGTGCCCGTTTCCTTCACTTCTCCCAACCCTTCGCGCTGCCGTCCAGTCGCTTGTCGGCGGCGCCGATCAACTTCCCCGTCTTCGGATCGACCGCGATGCTGTGAGCATCCCCTTGCTTGCTCGTGGTCACGGTGTGGCCCATCGCTTTCAACTTCTCGTCGAGCTTCGCGCGGCCCGGGAAGTCTTCGAGGGAAATGCGATCCGGGAACCACTGGTGGTGCATCCGGGGGGCGTCCACCGCGGCGCGGATGTCGCCGCCGTAATCGACGTATTGGATCACGACGCAGAGCACGGTGTTGATGATCGTCCGGCCGCCGGGGCTACCGGTGACGAG
>JANOSQ010000179.1:0-1987 GCA_031415915.1 Fimbriiglobus sp.
CGCAGCGGCCGGGTCGTCGCGCTCCTGGAATTTCAAACCGCGGTGGAGGAGATCTTCGACGTGCAAATCCTGCCCGGTCTCTGCTTCCCCGAAGTCGTCGGCTTCCAGCAAAAGACCATCGAGCACACCTTCGTCGTCCCACCGGAGAGCGATGTTGTGTGAGTCGGTTAGCCTTTTCGGCGATGGGAAACCAGCGACGGAGTATGCGGGCGTCGACCAAAAAAGAACGGGCCAAAATCGTGCCTTCGTGAGACATCTTGCAGCTCGGACACATCGCCCAATACTTCTGGCAAACAATACAAACACTCGACCCGGGATCCGAATGTCAGCGATTCACCGCGCGTATTGTTACGAAGAGTGTTCCTTTCGGGGAGCTTTCGCCGACGATCCACCACTTTCGCCGACCGACTGGTTGACAGAAAACGCCGCGGGGGCTTTCCTCGCGGCGTTTGTCGTTTCTCCCCTTTCACCGCAGGACTTGGGCACTTTTGGCGATGGAGCAGAAAACTCTCCGTTTCGAGAGCGCGAATTGGGGTCCTGAGAGGAACACCCCGATTTATGGTCGCCGAGGGCGGGTTCAGGCGAAAAACTCTCTGACTCTCTGGTTAACACACCCCTCGGAGTTACCGACCCGTTTCCTCTCGGAGCCTTGCCGGAAAGTTCGAGCAAAAGGACTGATGGGTTAACACGCGCGGCGATCATGGAATAAAGTCCGCATGGGCCAGAACACCCGCGAACGACTCGACTACCAGCCAATGTCGCTCTTCGTCCGGGAACTGATCCGCCCCGTTTATGCTTGCCGCTCGGCCGCCCGTGTGAATCCCAAGCCACGACCCGCTGATCGCCAAGGCTGTTTTGCCTCCGGAATCGGTGACGAAGAGCAACGTCGGGGCCGGACTCTTGGTCCATATCATCGTGTCCAGGTTCTGCGGACACCTGCCGCTCCACCTACGTAACGTACTCGACAACTCGGCCGTCCGTTCGTCCGGTGCGGACCCGGCTGACCTGCTTCCGAGCGTGTTGGCGAAGACTCACGGCCAGGGGCCATCACAAGCGGCCGACGGTGACCGCCGGTCACTTCTTCTCCGGCGGCGGCGGGGGAACTTCCTTCGGCATCGGATACTTCGCCCGCTCGGCCCGCCACTTCTTCGCCTCGTCCGGCTTGTTCGTCGCAGTGTAAAGTTCGACCAGCCGGTCCAGGGCCTCGGGGAGACGGAGCTCGTAGTCGATGTAAATTGACATTGTCTTTTCCCGCTGTTTCATCCCCACGTAGCCGGCCAGCAGAAGCGGTTCGGCGGCGGCGAACTTCTTCTCGCCCAAGAGGGCTGCGCCGAGCATTGACCTGACGTGAAAGGTCTGCCAGGCATCGGGTTCGAGCTTTTCTCGGATCGCGAGGCATTCGCGGAACAGCGGTTCGGCCTCGGCGAAGCCGTTCGACTGGAGCAGTCTCGGGGTCGACTCGTACAGCCACACGCCCAGTTCCGCGCTGCCCGGTGGCAGCGTCTTCCGGGCTTCGGCCATCTGCTCCTGGATCATCCGAACGCGCTTGCCGTGCTCTCCGACCTTCGCGTACACCTGGATCAAACACGTCGCCGCCGACATCAGCTGACTCGGGTCTGTCTTCGCCGCCCGGTAAGCTTCCTCCAATACCGGAATCGCCTCCGCGGGTCGACCCGCGTTCATGTAGCTCTCGCCCAATTGCACCGCGGTCGTGAGCGTGTCGTTGTGGTCCCAGCCAAGTTTTGCAACCCGAACCTTCAAGACCGCCGCGTAAAGCGGGATGGCCTTGTCGAACTGGCCCAGTTTCCGGTACGCCCGGCCGACCCGGCACGCGGCTTCGAGCGCGGCGGGGGACTCGGCGCCGAGTTTGGCCTGCGTGACGTTCATGATCTCGACGAGCAGCGGCAGCGCCTTGTCCCGCTCGCCGGCTTGCTCGTGCCGGGACGCCCGTTCGGACAGGGCGGCGAGGGCGTTCAGGTCGGCCGCC
>JANOSQ010000180.1:0-2608 GCA_031415915.1 Fimbriiglobus sp.
GTGTCGGCGGATTCGTCCTTCGATTGGCCGACGAGCTTGTCGATCGTCACCGTCTCCTTCACCCGTTTGCCATCCGCCCCCGTGACGCGGATCATCACGCGCACCAGCTTCGGGTCGGGCTTGGCCTTCGTGTAGCGCTCGGTGACGTTCACGGCGCTCACGTCCTTTTGCCCCGGCGCCCAGACGAGCGGGAACGGCGTCTTCGTCTTGGCGAAGCTCACGGCGTAGATCGAGTGCTCGGGCTTATCCTTCTGCGCTTGAGCCGCATCGCCGACGAACCAGCCGCGGTCCAAGCCTTTGGGGTCGGGTTCGCAAGCGCCGGTGAAGTGCCAGTCGCATCCCAGATTTCGAGCCACGTGTGGTTCCCGCGCTTGTTGCTCCAGTTGGGGATGCCGACGACCCGCGTCGGCACGCCGACCGCCCGGCACGCATCGCTGAGCAGAATCGACAGGCCCGTGCAAGAGGCTTTGCCCTGCTCGATGGACTCCTTCGGACTTTGGTTCGGCAGTTTGCGTTGGGTCGAATAGCCGACCTTGAGCTTGGGGAACAACTCGGCGTTGAGCTTCATCACCGTTTCGGTCGCGGTCTTGCAATCCTTCACGAGCGGCTTGGCGAGGTCGTACAGCTCCTTCCGCCACGGGTCGCGGGATTCATCGACATTGGCATACGGCAAGACGTTGTTGAAGAAGATGTCGTCGGGCACAGCCTTCGCCCACGGGAACTCCGCGCGGGCTTTGTAGGCCAACTCCGAGTTCTCCAGCAGGAACTCGGCCTTCAGCGAGCGCAGGTCTTTCTCGGACATGTTCAACAAAAGGAACTCCAACCCCGCACGCTGGGGTCGGGGGGTGTCCGCCCAAACTTTGTCGATCTCGCCGCGGTTGCCTTTGGCGAGCGGAAGCCGCGCCTCGATCTCCCGGGGCGGAGGATCCGCGGCGACCGCGAGAGACGTCCAGACACCGACGAGCAACAGTGAGACGTTGAGGGCTTTCATGATCGGACCCGTGCGAAAGTTGCGAATGACCTGCATTGAATCAATGCCTCAGCAGGAACTCATTCAGATTCATCAGGGCGTGTTGCACATCGTGGAAGCCGGCTTCGGGCGTCGCGGCCGCCTTCAGGGATTTCTCGACGACCCCGCGTTCCTTCGCCGTCGGCCGTCGGCTCAGCGTGGACAGATAGATCAGTTCGGTCACTTCGTCGGGCTTTTTCCCGGCCTTCAATCAACCCGCGATCCGCCCTTTCGGCGAGCGGAGTTTATCCAATAGTCCCGCCTTGTTCAACAGGTGTAGCACCTGCCGGAAGCCGGGGTCGGCTTCGCGGGCGCACTCGCAGGTTTGGTCGCGCACCGGTTTCGAGAAGGCTTGTAAGAACGGATGGTTGAAGCCGCCCTCGGGGAGATCGAGCGCCCGCGTCCCGGCGGGGAAGCCTTTGTACGCCTCGGGGATGCCGGTCGCCTGCGACACCGCATCGAGAATTTGCTCCGCGGAGAGCATCCGCACCGAGGCCTTGGCGAAGTAGCGCTCCGAGTTCCCCGCGTGCAGCGATGCCACCGGCCCGCCCGACTCGGCGAGTTGGTAGCTCTTCGAGTTCACGATTAACTTGATCAGCGGCTTCAATTTGTAGCCGGCCTTCGCGAACTCCTCGGCGAGCCTCTCCAGCAACTTCGGATGGCTCGGCGGGTTCGTGTCGCGGAAGTCGTCGACGGGATCGACAATGCCGCGTCCGAGCAAGTGGTACCAGACTCGGTTGACCACGGCCTTGGCGAAGTACGGGTTCTTCGCATCGGTGAGCCAATCGGCGAACTTCACCCGGCGATCCTCGTCCGGCATCAACCCCTCGACCGGAACACCGAACGCCAGCGGCGGTTGATCCTTCTTCGTGCGCGGATTGTTGATGCCGCCGCCGCGACCGACCGAGACGATTTCATCGTCCAGGCCGAATCGCGAACCCTTGTAGCGCACCTGGGCGAAGAACGCGGCCAAGCCGAAGTAGTCGGTCTGCGTGATGCTCTCGAACGGGTGGTTGTGGCACTTGGCGCACTGCATCCGGATGCCGAGGAACAGTTGCGCTGCAGCTTCGCCGGCTTCTTCGGGAGTGCGGGCCACGCGGTAGAAGTTCGCGGCCGGTTTGTGCAGCGTGTTCCCTTGAGCCGTCAGCAGTTCGCGGGCGAACTCGGCTCTCGGCTTATCGGCGGCGATCGTCTTCACGAGGTAGCGGTGGAAGCTGTGGACGCCGCGCTCGCTGATGCTGACGGCGCTGCCGCGGAGCACGTCGGCCCATTTCAGGCTCCAGTACAAGGCGTACTCGTCGCGCTCCAACAGCGTATCGACCAGCTTAGAGCGGACTTCAAGTTCGCGTAGCGTCTCCGCCTTTTTTCGGCCCCCCTCTCCCGGCTTTGCGGGAGAGGGGTTGGGGGTGAGGGCGTATTGAAACAAAAGCTCCCTCACCCCCGGCCCCTCTCCCGCAAAGCCGGGAGAGGGGAGACTTCCATTTTCACGACACACGATACGGCAACTTGAAATCCGCTCTAGTGGTGCGTTGCAACTGATTTGTTAGCCGGACGCGCCAGCGACGGAGTGGTGAATCTCGGTGTGAACCGCGTTCCGCC
>JANOSQ010000181.1:0-6708 GCA_031415915.1 Fimbriiglobus sp.
GTGTTCCAAGAATTCCTCCGCCAGTACGATTGCAAACCGATCCCCGGTAAGCCGGGCGTCTGGCACGCCCTCCTCGATTCGTTCGCCCAATTTCGCGGCGTCTCGACCGAAGCCCCGCGCATCGCCATCCTCGATTGGCGCGAGGTGCCGACGTTCAGCGAGTTCGTCCTTTTCTACGATTACTTCCGCAGCATGGGGGTCGAGGCCCGCAACGTCGATCCGCGCGACGTGGAGTACGTCGATGGCAAACTGATGAGCGGGGGTTACCACATCACGCTGATCTATAAGCGGGTGCTGATCTCGGAACTCATCGAGCGCGGCGGGTTCGACCACCCCGTGGTGCGGGCCGTGCGCGACGGTGCCGTCTGCATGGTGAATACCTTCCGCTGCAAGATCCTATTCAAGAAGGCGAGCTTCGCCGTCGTCAGCGACGAGGCGAACGCCGAGCTGTTCACCCCGCAACAACTCGCGGCGATCCGCGACCACATCCCGTGGACACGCGTCGTGCAGGAACGCAAGACGCTTCTCGACGGGCAGATAATCGACTTGCTGCCCTACGTGATTGAGAACAAAGATCGCTTCGTGCTGAAGCCGAACGACGACTACGGCGGCCGGGGAATCGTGCTCGGCTGGACGGTTGATCGGCCGATCTGGGAACAGGCCGTGAAGCAGGCCCTCGCGGAGCACTACGTCGTCCAGCAGCGCGTCAAGTTGCCCTACGAAGACTTTCCCGGCTACGACGGGGGAAGCTTGCAAATCATCCCGAGGATGCTCGACACGAATCCGTTCGTCGCTTTCGGTAGCCACATGCACGGATGCCTGACGCGGATTTCGACCGAGGCACTGTTGAATGTATCCGCCGGCGGCGGTAGCACGGTGCCGACGTTTTTGATCGAAGGGCGTTAACGCCCCGTTCGATGCGGAATCAGGAAAAACAAGTACCTACGTTCCAATCAGTGTGTGGGACACCACGTCTCAGGCCGGTCTTGGTCAATCCGTTGCTTTCCATCAGCACGGCGATGAAGACGCCCGAGAACTGTTTGGTCACATCCCAGCTTTCTGTCACTGCACCGGACTGGTGTAACCTTGCGATGGCGTCCGCCACAGCAGTGACTGGCGGGAAGCCGAGCGTTGCAAATGCGCGTGCTATCAAGCACGTTTGTGGGGTCATGATCGAATTCCAGACGCTGTTGAGGGAACCTTGTGCTTTGTTGACATGTCTTGGGTACTTTGCCGCCAAATCGCCGTAATCAGGAATTTGCGCTGACACTGTGACCTGTTGTAAGCTAGGCATATCGATCTCATGACGGAAAATGGGACGTGCTGATATAAGCACGTCTTGATATACTATCCTGCTGACACCGTCAAGGCGACAATGCGGAATTTTCCAGAATGCAGTTGAGTTGTCTGCTCAACCGTTCGGGTCGTTGAGTATCTTCTGAAGTCGCTCGCCCAACTCGGGGCGAATACTGGCCAGCCAAGTGTCATCGATGAGCCCGACATCGGCGAGATCGCGCAGATGCATACCATCCTCATTGCGGAACGATGTCAACTTCATCCGCACGAGTGCCTCCAATGACAAGTGGCGATAGTAGCCATCGACGCTGGCGACAGATTCGCTCACTTCGGCCGTCCGTTCCAAATCCCCATCGCGCACTTTTTCGTTCGCGAAAAAGACGAACACGGCATCGCGCGGTTTCGAGTCGGGTCGATCCAAGAAGACGTGTCGGCAATTCACATAGCGATAAATGAATCGGGCTTGTTCCAACGCGGCGATCACTTTGTCGAAATCATCGCGACGAATCAGAAGGTTCACTTCCGGCGTGTTTCGCACTGCGGAGGTGTCGATTCGAGCGACCCACGCGGCGACGGCGATGCCACCGGCTACAGCGCAAGGGATTCCGGCAGCTTCCAGCGCTGCCGTTGAGCGGTAAAGTCGTTCGCGCACCGCAAGGACCGCGGCCACCATGCGATCCATGTTTGCTGGCCCGAAGGGAATCAAGTCTGCCATCCAATTCTCACTCCGTTTCTTCGAAATCTTATCTTATCCGGCGCGTCCTTCCATACCCGATCCCGCCCTCCCGGATATACAGACTCCACTCTTCCCCGAACCCGATCCCCGCAACCCGATACCCGGTTCCCGATGAAAGCCCCTTCGCTCACTCTCGGCATCGAAGAAGAATACCAGATCATCGATCCCGCGACGGGGGAGCTGAAGTCGTACATCACCCAAATCCTCGAAGAAGGAAAGCTGACGCTGCGCGAGCAGATCAAGGCGGAACTGCACCAGTCGATGGTCGAAGTCGGCACCGAGATTTGCAAAACCCCGGCCGAGGCGCGGGTGGAACTGGTGAAGTTGCGCTCGGCGATTTCCAAGCTCGCCGGGAAGCACGGGTTGCAGATCGCCGCAGCGGGGACGCACCCCATCTCCAAGTGGGAGACCCAGGAGATCACCCCGTTCGAGCGCTATCTGGGTGTCAAGCACGACATGGCCGGACCTCGCCCAGCAGCTGCTCATCTTCGGCACCCACGTCCACATCGGCATCGAAGACCGCGACTTCCTCATCGACGCCATGAACGTAGCCCGCTACTTCGTCCCGCACATCCTTTGCCTCAGCACGTCGTCCCCGTTTTGGAGCGGCCGCAACACCGGGTTGAAGTCGTACCGGTCGATTATCTTCCGGCACTTCCCGCGCTCCGGTATTCCGCCGGTCTTCAAGGATTGGAGCGAGTACGAGAGCATGGTCGACGTGATGGTGCGCACCAAGTGCATCCCGGACGGATCGAAGATCTGGTACGACGTGCGGCCGAACGTCCGCTATCCCACCCTCGAATTCCGCGTCTGCGACGTCTGCACCAAAGTGGACGAAGCCGTCTGCATCGCCGCTCTGTTCCAAGCGATCATCGCCAAGCTCTGGAAACTCCGCCGGGATAACCTGACGTTCCGCGTCTACCCGTCGGAACTCATCGAGGAGAACAAGTGGCGGGCCGTGCGCTACGGCCTCGACGGCAAGATGCTCGACCTCGGCCGGGAGATGGAAGTACCGGCGCGCGATTTGATCCACGAGATGATCGACTGGTTCCTGCGCGATGTCATCGACGAACTCGGCACCCGCAAAGAGATCGAATACGCGTATACCATCATGAAGGAAGGGACGAGCGCCGACCGGCAGTTGAAGCAGTATCGCGACTCCGGGGAGAACATCCGGAGCGTGGTTGATCGGTTGGTCGCGGAAACCCAAGAGGGCGTCTGAGGATGTTGAAGGTCTACACCAAGTCCGGGGTCGCGTTCCAATACCCCGGCAACTGGACGCTCGACGAAGAAGACGACGGCGAGTCGTGGGCCGTGGTGGTCAACAGCCCCGGCACGGCGTTCTTCATCGTCTCCCTACGGCCCGACAACCAAACTCCGCCGCAAGTTGTGGATGTCACACTCGACACCCTTAAAGCCGAGTATAAGGAACTCGACGCGGAACCGGTGACCGAGACAATCAGCGGCTACCCAGCCGTGGGGTACGACATCGACTTCATCACCGTCGACACGACCATCGCGGCGTGGTCCCGCTGCGTGAGCTTGGCCGAGGGGAACCTGCTGGTGATCGGCCAAGTGAGCGAGTTGGATCGGCGGATGTACGAGGAAGTCTTGAAGGCGATGTTGCGATCATTCACCATCGCGGATGGGGATGAGTAGATATAATCAATCGAGGAGGTAACCGATGAATACGGCATTCTCAACTACCGCGACAACGACCGACGGGAAGATGCTGACACTGGACACTCCGGCACCGGTCGGATCCGGTCGGGTACATGTCACCGTTGAACCCGTAACCGAGCAGCAACCGCTGAAGCTGATGGAGTTTTTGGATCAACTGCGCCAAGATCAGCAGGCCCGCGGTCATGTCCCGCGCACGCGCGAGGAGATCGATGAAGCCGTGCGAGAGGAACGAGCCGGTTGGGCTGACAGGCCATGAAACTCTACCTCGATAGCGTCGTGGCGATCTATCTCGTCGAGCAGCCGACGGGGTTCGGCACTATCGCCGGCGCGGCAATCGCGAGGCTGATGCCGACGGCACTGGACGGTACAGACTTGCTCCGGATGGAATGTCTCATTCATCCACGGCGACTGAATGATGCCATCCGAGAATCCGATTTCGAGAGATTTTTCCAACAGAACTATTCGCCATTTCAATCGATGGACGCCGCGGTGTTCGAACGAGCCACCGTGCTCCGAGCAAAGTATTGGAGGCTGAAAACGCCCGATGCCCTTCATCTCTCCGCCGCTATCGGTTCGGGTTGCGATGCTTTCGTGACAAACGATGTCCGCCTCAAGGTCGTGACCGAAATTGGGATCGAGGTGATTTGATTATGCTCCCGCATAACTTCCTCCGAGTCGCGGCCGCGTCCCCGGAACTCCGGGTCGCCGATTGCGCGTTCAACGCCGAGCGCACTCTCGCCTTGCTGCCCGAGGCCGATGCGGCCGGGTGCGATCTCGCCGTCTTCCCGGAGATGGGCCTCACCGGGTACACCTGCGGCGACCTCTTCCATCACTCAGCGCTGTTGAAATCGGCAGAGGCCGCGCTCGATACCCTCCTCGCTGCGGCGGGGCACTGCTTCCACGGTGTCGCGATCGTAGGACTGCCGGTTGCCGTCGAGGGGATGGTCTTCAACTGCGCCGCGATCTTCAGCGGCAGCAAGTTGCTGGGGGTCGTGCCCAAGACGTATCTGCCGAATTACAAAGAGTTCTACGACGGTCGCTATTTCCACCCGGCGGCGCACGCCATTGTCAACTCGGTGACACTGGCCGGGCAAACGGTGCCCTTCGGGACCGATCTCCTGTTCCGGGCGGAGAACGCAGCCGATTTCACCCTCGGCGTTGAAATCTGTGAAGACCTCTGGATGCCGGTACCGCCGAGTTCGCTGCAAGCGTTGGCGGGGGCAACCGTCCTCGCGAACTTGAGCGCGAGCAACGAGATCATCGGCAAGTCGGACTACCGCCGACAACTCGTGATCGGTCAGAGTGGCCGCTGCATTGCGGGGTACATCTACGCCGCGGCGGGAACCGGCGAATCGACGACCGACCTCGTCTTCGGCGGACACTGTATCATCGCGGAGAACGGTTCGCTCCTCGCGGAATCGGAGCGATTCCAGCGCAGGGGCCACAATACGATCCACGACCTCGACCTCGGCCGCATACGGCGGGATCGCCTGACGACCGGCAGCTTCCACGAAGGCCGCGTTGGCCTCTGCCCGTTCCGCACCATCTCCTTCACCCTCGCCAAGTCCGAACGCACACCCGCGTTGATCCGGGAGGTCGACGCCCACCCGTTTGTACCGTCCGACCCAATGACCTTGAAAGAGCGTTGCGAGGAAATCTTCGCAACGCAGGTCGCGGGCCTCGCCAAGCGGCTCGATCACATCGGCCGGCCGGACGTGAGCATCGGAGTCTCCGGCGGATTGGATTCCACACTCGCGCTACTCGTCGTCGCCAAGACGTTCGCGGAACTCGGCGAATCGCCGGCGAAGATCCAAGCCATCACGATGCCCGGCTTCGGCACCACCAAACGCACCAAGGCGAACGCCCAAACGCTGATGGCCGCGCTCGGCGTGACCGCGAAGGAAATCGACATTCGCCCACTCTGCCTGATGGAGATGCGCGCCCTCGGCCACAAACCGTTCGGCATCGACTTGGCCGATCACTCCGTCGAATCGCTGATGGCGTCGCTCAACGCGCTGGCCCACGACAACCGCCACGACCTCGTCTTCGAGAATGTGCAGGCCCGGGTGCGGACGAACTTGCTCATGAACACGGCGTTCGTCATCGGCACGGGCGACGTCTCCGAACTCGCCCTCGGCTGGTGTACCTACAACGCCGACCACATGAGCATGTACAACCCGAATATCAGCATCCCGAAGACGCTGGTGAAATTCCTCGTGAGCTGGGCCGCGGACAACGAGTTCGCCGGGGATGCGCAAGCGACTCTGCGCGACATCGTCGCTACGGAAATCTCACCCGAACTGCTGCCGACGAGCGCTAGTGGCGAAGCGCTGCAAGCGACCGAGTCGAGTACAGGCCCCTACGAGTTGGTCGACTTCTTCCTTTACCACTTCCTGCGCTGGGCCGAACCGCCGGAGAAGATTTTGTTCTTGGCTGCTCACGCGAAATTCCACAACGAGTACACCCCGGATGAACTGCGCCGCTGGCTCCGCGTCTTCCTAACGCGATTCTTCCAGAACCAATTCAAACGCAGTTGCCTGCCCGACGGTCCGAAGGTGGGAAGCGTCAGCGTGTCGCCGAGGGGGGATTGGCGAATGCCGAGCGACGCCTCGGCCCGGGCTTGGCTGGAAGGTTGGTGACTTTTCGCGGGCACCGACGAACGGACCCACCGGGAACCGGTGGGTCTGAGTGAATCAACCGTCCCCGCCGATTACTTTTCCAATGGCTTCGAAGCGATCTTGGGCAGTTTGGGTGCGGGGAACTTCCCGTCTTGCAGATCCTTCAAGACGGGGGTGATGACATCGGCGGGGAGCGCCCACGTTTCGACGCGGCCGGCGCGGGCGATGTTCAATCCCACGACGCGGCCGTCGAGATCGACGAGCGGCCCGCCGCAATCTTTGGGCGAAAGGATGGTGTCGTGTTGGATGACTTGCGGGAACCCGGTCCGGCGACCGCTCAGGCTCCCGCCGCCCATGTTCATCATGTCGTCCTTG
>JANOSQ010000182.1:0-11830 GCA_031415915.1 Fimbriiglobus sp.
CGGGGCACCGCTGCTGCCGCCGGTGGGATGGCCGGGTGGCGGCGTGGCACACCCAGCAGAGCTGCCCGATCAGGTGTCGCTCATAGTCCGCGAGAGTCATCATACCAGCCTACGCGCTGGCCTAGAAAATTGCTAATCACCTTGTCTTTGAAACCATTCCGTTTGCCAGCAGTACTGAATGCTTGGCAGGGCGGACCACCGAAAATGAGATCGATTTCCGCACCCTTGGGCAGTCCGGCAGTCTTCAATACGGTTTCGGCCGTCTGGAGATTGACGTCTTCGACAAGGGGCAGGTCGGGTTTGTTCAAGGCGATCGTTTGCCGGCAGTATTTGTCGAATTCGCAGGCCAATCGAATGTCAAAGCCTGCGCGTTCAATCCCCAAATCCAGACCCATGGCACCGGAAAAAAAGCTGAGGGCAATAGGGCTCGGTTTCATCGCGACACCGTTGTACTATGTACACTATTACATTGGCGTGCGGGCCGTTCACATTCAAGGAAAAACTTCGAAACTTTACTGGTTGAACTGGAATTCCTTCGTGTTCAGCAGCGCCCAGAGGATGTTCTCGTACGCCGTGCGTTTGGTCTTCTCGTTCTTGGCGATGTGCTCCAGCGCCACGGCCAAATCCTTTTCGCTCGGTTTGCGGCCGAAGGCCCAGAGGAAGATTTCTTCGACCTTCTGCGCATCGGGGCGCTTGTCTTCGACTTTATTCAGGGTCGTCACCCGGCCGGTGCCGCTGGCGATCTTCCCTTGGACCTCGTCGCTGTTGAGCAGGTGCAAGGCTTGAGCTAGGTTGGCCTCGCTGACGCGTTCGCACTCGCAGGCGCTGATGCGCTGGGGTCGGCCGAACACATCCAAGAAGTAACTGCTGAACGCTTCGTCCGGCAACTGGATGGCCCGCCGCGGGGCGTGCTTGTCCTTCGGCAAGCTGCCGAAGGTCGTCGGGCTGTCGGTGATCTGATTCACCGCGTCGAGCAGCACCTCGGCCTGCAATCGCTTGGGGTAATAGCGGGCATAGGCTTGCTTGTCGGTCTTGTTGAACTCGTTCGGGGCGCTCGACAGTTGATACGTCCGGCTCTTCACGATCGTCTTGATCAACGCCTTCAAACTGAACTTATTGTCGACGAGGTTCTTGGCCAGCGCGTCGAGGAGTTCCGGGTTGCTCGGCGGATTCGTCACGCGCATGTCGTCGAGCGGATCGACGATGCCGCGGCCGAGGAAGTGGGCCCAATAGCGGTTGGCCACGGCCTTGGCGAAGAACGGATTCTTCGGATCGACCATCCAATCGACGAGCTTCATGCGCGGATCGTCTTCGGCGCCGACTTCCATCGGTTCGCCGTCGAGCGCTTTCATCACGGCCGGTTTGCCGGAGCGTTTGTTGGTCACACTGCCGCTACTCTTAACGTAATACGTGAAGTTGCGATTGTTCCCGCCGTCGTTCACCAAGCGCGTCGGTTTGACGATCTCTTTGCGGCCGACGCGGCCGAAGAATGCGGCCAGGCCCCAGTAGTCGTCCTGGCTCCACTTTTCGTAGGGGTGGTGGTGGCACTGGGCGCAGGCGAGGCGCTGGCCGAGGAACACTTGGGCCGTGTCGTCGACGAACTGCTCGGGCTTTTCGAGTTCCTTGAGCCAGACCGTCGGCGGGTTGGTGGTCTCGTTGCCGGTGGCGCCGAGGATGCTGCGCACGAACTCGCCGTAGGGCATGTCTTGGGCGATGGCCTCGCGGATCCAGCCGTGGAAGGCGAAGGTGCCGGGGGCGCGGGTCGGTTCGTTGCGGCGCTTCACGCGGAGCACGTCGGCCCATTTGTTGGCGAAGTAAAAGGCGTACTCGGGGGTTTCGAGCAGGTCGTCGATCAGCTTATCACGTTTGTCCGCCGCGCTGCTGGCGAGGAAATCTTGGATTTGCTTCGGCGTCGGCAGTGTGCCGGTGATGTCGAGGTGGACGCGCCGACAGAACTGTTCATCGCTGCTCAGTTCGCTGGGGACGAGGCCGAGTTCCTTCCATTTCGCGCTCGTGTGCTGATCGACAATCGTCTTCGGCGCGAAGGCGAAGTCTTGCGTCTTGCCGCCGAGGGGGACGGTGGCGCGGAACACGGCGACGTGGCCTTGGTAGCGGGTCATGATCGCCGCTTGGCCGCTGAGTCCGAGGGTGCGGACGAGCCCGGCGCCATCCACGGTGGCGACTTCCAAATCGTTCGATTCGAACTGCGCCCGCCGGGTGATGTCTTCGACCGTGCCGTCCGAGTAATGGGCGAACGCGGCGAACTGCTGCTGCGTGCTGCGCGGCAGCACGCGGCTCTCGGGGTAGACGCTGATCTTGGTGACGGTCGGATCCTTCTCGGTGCCGAAGGGCATGCCGGCGCCGATCCAGCGCTTCACGATCTTGTATTCGTCGCTGGCCGGCTCCATCTTCTTGCCGCCGCCGTGGGGCATGGCGCCGGTCGCCTTCAGCAAGAAAAGCGACTGCTCCGGCGCCGCGGGGAAGAGCCGGCGGCCGCGCGATTCCTTCATCAGCGTCGTGTAATCGAGTTCGGGTTCGAACCCCAGCAGCGACAGTCGAAAACCGTTTTGGCCCGATTGTTTCCCGTGGCAACCGCCGCTGTTGCAACCGAGTTTGGTGAACACCGGCACGACGTGGTTCGCGAAGTTGATCGGCAAGTCCTCGCCGATGCGCTCGACCTTCAACGGCACGCGGACGCTTTTATCGCCGAAGGTTGCGATCAGCTCCGTAGTACCGTTGGCTCCCGGCAGCACGCGGCCTGTTTCCGAAACGCGGGCGCTCTTGCCGTCGGCAACCGCGAACTTCACCGCATGGGTGAGATCGACCAGTTTGCCGTCGGGGCGGGTGCCGGTGATGATCAACTGCGCCGAGGAATCGTCGCTGCCGAGTACGAGCTTGTCCGGGTAGGCGGCAATGGACTTCAACTCGGCGGGTTTGGGCAGTGCCGATTCTTGGGCGAACAGAGGCGAGGCGAACAAGCAAACGAAAGCGACCGAGATGCGTCGGGCGGGCATGGGAGAACCCCGGTGGGAAAGTTTTCGGCGGGAGTCAGAAGCCCCGGCGGCGGAGCGGTTTGGCAGGTGAGGATATTGTGAACGAGAACCGACGCGGACGCAAGGGGTGGACGAGGCAATTGGTGCGAATGAACCTGCGTATACTATTATGCGCTCCCATTCCGCGATGTCAAATCGGACGGGCAAAATTTCGGAAGATGGCACCCTCAATCGCGCAGCGCCCGGCCGGTCAATGACAGGAAGACCTGCTCCAGCGTCGGGAATTGGGTCCCGATGGCGGTCGGGGCGATCCCGGTCGCCAGCAAGCGGGGCAACAGCGCGGCGGCATCCGGGGTTTCCACCCGGAGCACGCCCGCGTTCCATTTGGCCCCCGGCCAGTTCCGCAACCATTCGTCGCCGGGTTTCGCCATCGTCAGGGTCAGCACCGTCTTCAACCGGCTCAGTAGTGCCTCGCGGGTATCGCAGGCGATCATCTTGCCGTGATCGAGGATGCCGATGCGCGGGCAGAGGGCCTGCACTTCTTCCATGTAGTGGCTCGTGTAGATCACCGTCAGCCCCGCGGCGTTCAGCGATTGCACCCGCTCGAAGATGTGGTTGCGCGACTGCGGATCGACGCCGGTCGTCGGTTCGTCGAGCAAGAGTAATTTCGGTCGATGGACGAGGGCGACCGCGAGGTTCAATCGACGTTTCATGCCGCCGCTGAAGGTGCCCGCCCGTTGATCGGCCCGATCCGTCAACGACACCGCTTCCAGCATCTCGGCGATTCGCCCGGTCAAGTCGGTGCCGTTCAACCCATAGAGGTGGCCGAAGAAACGGAGGTTCTCGCGGGCGGTCAACTCCGGGTAGATCGCCAAGTCTTGGGTGGCCAAACCGACGAGCCGGCGGGCCGCACGGGCCGTGGGGTCGAAGGGTTTGCCGAAGAGCTTCACCACCCCGGCATTCGCGCCCGAAAGCCCGGTGAGGATCGCGAGCAGCGTCGTCTTGCCGGCGCCGTTGGGCCCGAGCAAACCGAAGAGTTCACCCGCTCGCACGGTCAGGCTCACCCCGGCCAGCGCCTCGGTGCGGCCGTAGCGTTTGCGAATGCCGGCGAGTTCGAGAAGCGGTTCGGCCATGGCGACTATGATAGGGTGCCCCCCGCGAAGAACGAGACGCCGCCATGCCGACCATCCGCGATGCCCGCGTTCGCCCACTGAACGAGCACAAACCGAACGATGCCGGCGGCTACGTTCTGTACTGGTCTTCGATGGTGCGCCGCCTCGCGCACAATCACGCGCTCGACTACGCGCTGCACTGGGCGCGGCAGTTGAAGAAGCCGCTCGTGGTCTACGAAGGGTTGAAACTGAACGCCCCGTGGGCGAGTGCCCGCTTCCACCAATTCTTGCTGGAAGGGATGCGCGACAACGCTCGGACCGCCGCGGGGGTCGGGGCGACCTACTGGCCCTTCGTGGAGACCCCGGAACAGAGCGGGCACGGGCTCGTCCGCAGGCTTTGCGAGAACGCGTACCTCCTCGTCGTGGACGATTATCCGCAGTACATCGTGCCGGCGCAGAATCGCGCCATCGCGGCCAAGGTGTCGATCCCGGTCTATGCCGTGGACGGCAACAGTGTCATCCCGTTGTCACTGCTCGGGCCGCCGACCGCCGCGGCCGCGCACCTGCGCCCGAAGATCCACAAGCAATTCACCCTGGCGTGGGCGAGCCGGGCGAATCCGGAACCCGACTTCACGGGCGCGAAGAAGGCCACGAAGGCCCCGTTCGCACTCTGGAAGCCCCCGGCGGACATCGGCGCCTTCGTGCGCGGATTGCCTATCGATCAATCGGTGCCGGCCGTGCCGGGTGCGGTCGGCGGCACCGTCGAAGCGAAGATCGTGTTGAAAGACTTTCTGGAGTCCAAACTGCACCGCTACGGCGAGGAACGGAGTTTGCCGCAGTCGCCGAAGCGGAATGCCGCCAGCGGACTGAGTTTCCACCTGCACTACGGGCATCTGTCGATCGAGGAAGTGATCGCCGCGGCGTTGCCCGAGGGCTGGACGCCCGAGGACATCAACCACAAGGCCAAGAACAAGCTCGATTTCTACTGCCGCGATGTCAGCATCAACGGTTTCTTGGACGAAGCGATCACGTGGCGCGACGTCGGTTTCCAGTGGAACTACGCCCGGGTCAAAGCCGCGACCGGCGGCGCCAACCGCAGTTGGCAAGACCCCGGCGAACGGCCGAGCTTCAACTTCGAGAGTTGCGATTTCAGCCCGCTGAACGAGCGCGGCACGCTCGCCCCGGTGCTACCGGAGTGGGCCAAAGCGACGCTGAACAAACACGCCGGGGATCGGCGCGAGCACCTTTACAACCTCGACCGTTTCGAGAATGCCGACACGCACGACGAACTCTGGAACGCGGCCCAGCGGGAACTCGTGGCGACGGGGCGCATCCACAATTACCTGCGGATGCTCTGGGCGAAGAAGGTGCTGGAGTGGTCGGAATCCCCCGAAGCGGGCTACCGCATCCTGGAGCATCTGAACAACAAATATGCCCTCGACGGCCGCGATCCGAACAGCTACACCGGCATCCTGTGGTGCTTTGGCCTGTTCGACCGTTTCTGGCCCCCGGAGCGCCCGGTCCTCGGCAACATCCGTTACATGTCGAGCACGAACACCGCGAAGAAGTTCAAGCTCGGGCCGTACTACGAGTACGTGCGAAGCCTGCCGACGGTGGAAGCGGTTCGCGGCTTGCCGCAGCGGGGGAACGCGGCCGCGAGTTTGTTTTGATTCGACCTTCTCTGATACGATAACAACCCCTCTCCGGAGTTCCCCATGCAGCACCGCCGGCTCTTTCTCAACGACTGCGGCTTGGGCCTCGGCTCCATCGCCCTCGCCGGATTGTTGAACGGCGACGCCCGCGCCGAGCGCAAAGATCCGCTCGCGCCGAAGGCGCCGCACTTCAAAGCCCCTGCGAAGGCGGTCATCTTCTTGTTCATGGCCGGCGGGCCGAGCCAACTCGAACTCTTCACGCCGAAGCCCGAGTTGAACAAGCTCCACGGGAAGCCGATCCCGAAGTCGTTCATCGAAGGCAAGCGCTTCGCCTTCCTCAAGGGAACGCCGACGGTGCTCGGGTGCAATCGCAAGTTCGCCCGACACGGCGACTGCGGCATGGACCTCTCGGAACTGTTGCCGCACCACAAAGAGATCGTCGATGACGTGACGTGGATCCGCGGGATGAAGACCGATGTGTTCAACCACGGCCCCGCGAAGTGCTTCGTCAACACCGGCTCGGCCCAATTCGGCCGGCCGAGCATGGGCTCGTGGCTCACCTACGGCCTCGGCAGCGAATCCGAGAATCTCCCCGGCTTCGTCGTGCTGCAATCCGGCCCGCGCGGCCCGCGCGGCGGGGCGGCGCTCTACTCCAGCGGGTTCCTACCGAGCACTTATCAAGGCGTGCCGTTCCTCAAAGGCCCGGCGCCGATCCTCGATTTGAAGTCGCCGCCCGGTGTCAGCGATGCGCAGCAAGGCGAGTTCGTCGATGCCGTGCGCGATCTGAACAAGCTCCGGCAGGTGGAAGTTAAGGATCCCGAGATCGCCACGCGGATCGCGGCTTACGAGACCGCCTTCAAGATGCAGTCGGCCGCGCCGGAGTTGATGGACCTGTCGAAGGAGAGCAAGGAGACGCTGGCGAAGTACGGCGCCGAGGTCGGCAAGCCCTCCTTCGCTGGGAACTGCTTGCTGGCCCGACGGCTTGTCGAACGCGGCGTGCGGTTCATCCAGCTTTACCACACCGACTGGGATCACCACGGCGGCACCATCGATCTCGGCAAGTCGCTGGAACAATGTTGCAAAGAAACGGACCAAGCGAGCGCCGCACTCATCAAGGATCTGAAAGCGAAGGGGCTGCTCGATTCGACGATCGTCGTGTGGGGCGGCGAGTTCGGCCGGACGCCGATGGGCGAGCCGCGCGAAACGGTCGGCCGCGATCACCATATCGACGCCTACACGATGTGGGTCGCGGGCGGCGGCTTCAAACGCGGCGCCATCCACGGCAAAACCGACGACATCGGCTACACCGTGACCGACGGCGCCGTCCACGTCCACGATCTGCAAGCGACGCTACTACACCAGATGGGCATGGATCACACGAAGCTGACCTACCGCTTCCAAGGTCGGGATTACCGCCTGACGGACGTGCACGGCAAGGTGGTGAAGGAGTTGGTGGCGTGAGACGACTGTGACCGCAACTGTGGGGCTTCGAACCGTGCGCAATACCATCCGTTTCTCCATCGCCGCGGCGGAACAGCGGAATTTGATTGTCATCGACAAGGGCCGCGAGACCGAGATGGATAAGGCCCGCATCGAAGCCATACGAACGTCGCTGGCGAAATCGACCGCCGAGTGGGAGCAAGTGATGGACGACCCAGAAGCCCGCGTTGCCAAGCGGAACATCCGAGCGGCTTGGTTCGAAATCGTCGTGTTGTATCAGGATGAATCGAACGACGAGATCAAGCCTCTCGTGGCCAAAGCGAAACAGCTGCTGGAGGCCAACGCGAAAGCGGGCGGGTGAAACCGGAGCTTCATTTCTTCTTCCCGCCAGCCACCCCCAACAATCCCGCGGCGATCCGCGCCACCTCTCCTGCCGAGGGCGTGCGCTTGTAGCGGTAGACTTCGTTCCCGAGCGTCACCTCGTCGGTTTCATCGGCGCGGTAGGCTTCGGAGATCACCAGCAGAAACTTCCCCGGCAGGCCGCGCTTGAGGCGCTGATAGTGGGCTTCCACGTTCATCTTCCGCCAGAATCCGAGGACTTCGACGAACAAAGACTTCCCGCTGGCGGTGTGCGTCAGGGTGAAGTCGGGCACCCAGGTCGTGCCTTCGACCGTCTGCGGGGCGGGGTCGCTTGTCAGTGTCCAACCTTCGACCGAGTCACGGAAGTTCTGTTCGAAGTGGCCGATCTCGCGCGGGGTGTAGACGCCGAAGTCGGGCAGGTGGGACTTCAACCCGTCGGCCGGGGAGAGCGAGAACTGCTTCTCGATCCGCTCCGCCCCCCAGCGGATGTTCGCCTTCAATTCGTAAGCCTTGCAGTGCAGAATCGCCGGGAGGAACAGGGCGAGTTGCAGGCCGTATTTTTGCGTCGAACTGAACAGCGACAGCGGGCCGTCGAGCGTGAGAGTGTAGCTGTTGCCGTCGGTGCTACGGATGGTGGCGATGAGCTTGTGAAACTTCACCGCGCGGAAGAGTTGCCGGAAGCGGGCCGGGGTCTCGCCCCAAACGCGGACTTCCATGCCGATGCTTCGCAGCAGGACCGCTTGGGCGAGCGCGACGTTGTAGCGATTGAGCAGGAACTCGGGCGTGCAGTCGTCGAAGGAAAGGACGCGCTGTTCGTCTTTGAGGTCGGCGAACAGACCGCGATCGATCGATTCCGGCGCCAGCGCCAGAAGCTTGGATACTTCGTCGAGGACAACCGCGCGGTCGAAGGGTACCCCCGCTTTCGCGGCGTCGGCGCGGTGCTTGGCCGCCGATTCAAAGACCGCTTCGCGCAGCGCATCCGGGGTCAATTCCGACGCGACTTCGAACTCGCAGCGATCCTCCAACAGCTTCGCCAACCCTTGGTGAATCAGCGCCCCCGGCCCTTCGCCGACGAGTACTTTCAGGTCGTCTTCGATCTCCCCGCGCGTGCGCGTCGGCGCGGCCCGATACGCCGCAATCAACTGCCGCGCGGCCGCGAGGTACTCGCCCGAGTTCGGGTTGAGGTAGAGCGGAGTCAGCCGGTTCTTCGCACTGCGGACCCGGACCTGTTTGCCGACGAGCATGGTGGCCCGATACGGTTGCGGGGGTTGAAGGTGACGGTGATTCTTAAGGTCCCAACGGGACAACAGAAGGTAGCCAGGGGTGGAGCGCAGCGGAACCCCTGGAGGTGAAGACAGATCGAACGCGGCCCCAACGGGGCTACCTCTCGCGAAGTTCAATCCCAAATGTACCGTTCATCCCAAACGATCCCGTGCGCGCCGAGGAATTCGAGATACTCTTCTTGGAACGTCTTCGTTCGGTGGTGCTCTTCTTGCCGTTCGATGTAGCCCCGAACTCCCGTCACTCGATCCGGGCTGATCGAGAACGCCTCATACCCCGGATTGCCACGAGAACGCGGCCATTTCCGGCATCGTATCGTGGATCCAACGCGAGGATGACGCCTTCGTCGTTTTTACCGTGTCCGCAATTGTTATGTCCCGCCCTATACCGATCAGCAAATGCACGTGGTCGGGCATTCCACCGATGACCAAAGGAACGCAACCGATCCCGTGTAGTGTACCACCAAGGTATTCGTAGATGCGCGGAGCAACCTCTGGTTTGAGAAACGGTTGTCGATGCTTGGTGGAAAAGACCAGATGCAGGTGAACGGCCGCGAACGATTGGGGCATGGCTTCGCTCCGTTCGATGTAGCCCCGTTGGGGCCGAAATGTTGTTTGTCCGCGATCCAGGGGTTGCGCTGCCCTCCACCCCTGGCTACCTTCGGTCGTCCCGTTGGGACGAAAGCGGCGACTGCAATTTCATACCCGGCTGTCCACAGCCCGACGAGCGAGCGAGGGCGGTGGGTGGAGTCCGCGACACTCGACGACAGTCTGTCACCGGAAAACGGCTCCGCGGTTCCGGGTCGGGAATCCCCGCCGCGCAAGAGGCCGGAAGATAGAGGACAGACTTCAGTTCCGCACCTAGCATTGCTCCATGTTCACCAAACGCATTATCCCCTGCCTCGACATCGACCGCGGCCGGGTGGTCAAGGGGACCAACTTCCTCCAGCTCCGCGATGCCGGCGACCCCGTCGAAGTGGCGCGCCGCTACGAGGCCGAGGGCGCCGACGAACTCGTCTTCCTCGACATCTCCGCGACGCACGAAGGCCGGGACATCCTCCTCGATATGGTCCGGAAGGTCGCCGAAGAAATCTTCATGCCCTTCACCGTCGGCGGCGGCATCCGCACCCTCGCCGATGCGACCATGCTCATCCAAGCCGGCGCGGAGAAGATCAGCCTGAACTCATCGGCCGTGACGACTCCGGAACTCATCACCGAGGTCTCCCGCAGGTTCGGCAACTGCGCGACGGTGGTGAACATCGACCCACGACGAGTACGTCGAATTCGGAATTCGGAGTTCGGAGTGCGGAATGAAGACTCTGAAGATTCCGGACTCCGAACTCCGAACTCCGAACTTCCCGAGTGGTGGGAAGTCCACATCCACGGCGGTCGGAAGCCGACGGGTTTAGAGTGCGTGGCGTGGGCGCGGGAAGTGGAACGCCTCGGCGCCGGCGAGATCGTGCTGACCAGCATGGACGCGGACGGCATGAAGACGGGCTACGACCTCCCCATTCTGAAGGCCGTGTGCGCGGCGGTGAACATCCCCGTGGTCGCCAGCGGGGGGGCCGGGAACCCGGAGCATTTGCGCGAGGCGTTCGAAGCCGGCGCCTCGGCGGCGCTGGCCGCGAGCATCTTCCACTACGGGCAGTACAGCATCCCCGCGACGAAAGAGTATCTGGCGAAGGCGGGGATTCCCGTTCGTCTTGTGCCGGGATGAACCCGGCAAAGTCGTGGGTCTGCCGACGTCAGGGCGGGTTGAGGCCGAGAAACCGGCCGCCGAGAGAAAAAGCCTTTGCGTCCGAGTCCGATCAGTTTCTGCCCGGGCCGATGGGGTCGAGGAAGCCCGGGGCGGGTAGCGGGGGCGGGAGGGAATCGTCGCCGCGCGGGCGGAACGGATCGGCGCGGGGTTCGGGTTCCGTCCGAGGATTGCTCCGCAAACCCCCGGTGCGGGGCGGTGGGAGGGAGTCATCGCGGTCGCGCGGAATCAGCTCCGGCGGCGGCAACGCGTCTTTGTCCCGGTCGAACAGATCGCGCGGATCGGGGTTGCGCGAGCGCTGCGGCTTGCTGGGGAAAATCGTATCCATCGCCCCCGCGACCGGCGCATTGCTGCACCCGGCGAACGCGGAACAGGCTACGGCGACCAAGAGCGGAAGGTACCTCATTCCGGCGACATACCCGGCCGGGAATGGGCGAGCAAGCCGAGCTGGGTGTAAGGGTGCGCCAACGGATTCTGGCACTGTCAGAAACGTTGTCATCTGACCTCCGACGGGTCTATGGCTGAAATGACGAGGCCAGCGGTGGCGCACATTCCACATCCCTCTCCCCTGCTCACTGTTCCAGACAAATTGTTCGCAACCCATAGACCCGGACGAGTACCGGTCGGTTTGTCCAATCTTCTCCCCTGTTCACTTCCTCTGAGGCTATTTCATCCGATGTAGAACGGGATCGGTCGGCGCCGAGAACCCGGACTTCGCCTGGGCCTTCGACGAATCCAAGAGTCGCCGCGGCTGTCCGTCGGGCTTCGTGGTGTCCCATCGAATCTGTGTCGGTCGAGGCTGGACGTGCTATGGATTGCCCATTCCACCGGCGATGGCGGCGACCTCGCGGTCCCCTTCGCTGCAAACGGCGATCACCGGGCCACCGCGGGCTTTGATCTCCTGCATGTTGGACATCACCTTGTCGAAGACGTTGCCCCGCGGAACGAGGAACACTCTCGGCGTGTCGGCGTCCACCAAGGCGATCGGGCCGTGCTTCATCTCCGCGGGCATCGCGTTGGCGATGGCCTCGGATCTCCTTCAGCATGAAGTGGGGGAAGTCCCCCTTCTCGGCCTCGAAGTCGCCGAGGTAATGGTGGATGTCTTCCACCGGCACGTCGACGGTGTCGAAATCCATGTTGCGGATGACCCAGCTCTCGCCGTCGAGCTGGCAGATCTGCCGGTCGTTGAGGTAAACCACTTTGTCGGCGTAACCCGCGAGCGCGTTGGCGTCGGAAG
>JANOSQ010000183.1:0-4449 GCA_031415915.1 Fimbriiglobus sp.
CGCGACGACCAGCCGCAGCGCGCAGGACACCGGGATCGGGTGGAGAGTCACGGGGATATTGCGATTGCCGCCCCGTTATCATTCACTTCCCGCCGTGCACATGTCCGCTCCGAGTTCCACGATGCTTTGCCTCCGCTATGCTTTCGCCATCGGCTGCATCGCCGCTCCCGCTCATGCCGATGACTTCGACCGCGACACGCTGGCGGACTTGCCCGAGTACTGGAAGAAATAGAACCGCCGAGGGTGCCCGCGATGGAGACTGCGAAATGCCCGGGGACCGCGGAATACCCACGGAAGTGGGCGGTCTTGATGAGCCAGATCGAATCGGCCGGGCGGGGGCCGGCCCGGCTCGTCCTGTCTCTGTCGCCCATCCTTCCACCACGACCAGTCATGTAGACGCCCATCCTCCATGCGAGTATTCTCGAAGGATGACTCCCTCATCGGAGACCAACCATGACGATCTCCAAGCACTCGGAAACGTTCGCCGGCCTGCCGGTGAAGCAATTCGACCCCTCGGCGAAGCAGTCCGGCAAATTCGCCTATCGCCTGACTCTCGAGTACGACGACAAGCAATCGTTCCCCGAGCTGCTCGATCTGTTCCTCGATCGGCACGGGGATGACGAGTTGACGACCCTGTTGATCGGGGCGTGGAACTCCGAGCAGATGATGGATTCGGCGTCGGAAATCGTCGAATCGCTCGTCGCGGCCCGGGACCGCATGCCGAAATTGCGCTCGCTGTTCGTGGGCGACATCACCTACGAGGAATGCGAAATCTCTTGGATCCAGTACGGGGATATCTCCGCCCTGCTCCCGGCGTTCCCCTCGCTCGAAGAGTTCCGCATCCGCGGGGCCACCAACTTGTCCTTCGGCACGCTGGGGCACCCCCGGCTCAAATCGTTCGCCATCGAGAGCGGTGGGCTCCCGACCGAACTCCTCGACGAGGTCTGGGCGGCCGATTTGCCCAATTTGGAACACCTCGAACTGTGGCTCGGCGACGGCAACTACGGCGGCATCGGCAACAACCTGCCGCTCGAACCGCTCTTCGACGGGACGCGCTTCCCGAAGCTGAAGTATCTCGGACTCCGCAATTCCGACATCGCCGATCTCGTGGCCGCGGGCATTGCGGCTTCGCCCCTCCTCGCCCGGTTGACGATCCTCGATCTCTCCCTCGGCAATCTCGGGGACGAAGGCGCCGAGGCGCTGATCGCCAGTCCCGATACCCGGAAGTTGCAAAAGCTCGATTTGCACTACCACTACCTCTCCGACGATGTTGCGGCCCGATTGAACGGACTCGGCATTGAGGTGGATTTGAGCGATCCGAAGGATTCGGAAACCGATCCGGACGACCGTTACATCACCGTCGCGGAATGAGCACCGAGCGCCGAGTCGTCCTGATTGCGAACGCCGACAGCCGCCGTGCCGACCTCTTCAATGCGGCACTCGCCCGGCGCGGCTGGCCGCCGGCCTTGCTCATACCGTGGATCGAGCTGATCGCGGGATGCGATCGGCTGGATGATACAATCGGCGCGGGCGCGATCGTTCGGATCGAATCGCCGGGGCGCGATTTCGAAGTCGAACGGCATCTCATCGCCCGCGGAGCGGACGAACCGGAAACCGAGGATATCGCCGCGGATGCCATCGTGGGAGCCGAAGCGCTACAGTTGCCCTTCGAGAAGGGGCGCATCCTCTATCCGCGACAATGGTACCGCGGGTTCCGAACGGTGCTCCAGTCGCTCGCGGTGAAGTTCGGCGGGCGCCCGGGCGTGCGGATCCTGAACGACCCCCGAGACGTCATCGATCTTTTCGACAAGCGCCGCGGCCAAAAGAGGATCGCCGATGCCGGAGCCGCGATGCCGGTCGGTCTCGGTTCACCGGGATCCTTCGAGGAACTGCTCTCGATGATGCGGGCGACCGGGCATCGGCGGGTGTTTGTGAAACTCGCGTGCGGTTCGTCGGCCTCCGGCGTGGTCGCGTTCGCCATCGGGGGCGAGCGGCTCCGCGCCACCACGACCGTGGAACTCGTTCGCAGCGGTGGCCTTTGGCAGTTGTTCAACTCGCGGCGCATCCGCGCCTACGACTCCCCGGCGGAAATCATCCCGTTGTTCGATACCCTCTGCCGCGAGGGGGTGCGGGTGGAAGAGTGGTTGCCCAAAGCCGGGTTGCGGGGAAAAAGTTGCGACATGCGCGTTCTCATCGTCGCCGGTCGGGAGCGGCAGATCGTGGTTCGATTGAGCGAAACGCCGCTGACGAACTTACATTTGCTCAACGAGCGTTGCGAAGCCGAGGAGTTGCAGGCCGAGGTTCTTCCGGAGCAGTGGGAGGCCGCCATGGCCGACTGCCGCCGGGCCGCGGCGGCGTTTCCCGGCTGTTTGCACTTGGGCATCGATCTGGTCTTCACGCGCGGATTCCGACGGCACGCGATCGTCGAGGCGAATGCCTTCGGCGATCTTCTCCCCGGTTCGCTTTGGAACGGGCTCGACACGTACGAAACGCAATTGGCGGCGCTGGAAGGAGCGAGATCGTGATCGACGCCGCGGCACTCGTCGGCACGCACGACGTGCTCCTGTTGACCATCGATACTCTCCGGTACGACGTGGCGCGCGATTCCCTCGCGGCCGGTCGGACGCCGAACCTCGCGGCGGTGATCCCCGGTGGACGATGGGAGGAGAGGCATACACCGGGCAGTTTCACGCTGGCCGCTCACGCCTCCTTCTTCGCCGGGTTCCTCCCGACGCCGGCCCGTCCCGGCCGCCATCCCCGACTCTTCGCGGTTCGCTTCCCGGGGAGCGAAACCGCGACCGATTCCACCGCGATCTTCGACGCCTCCGACATCGTGAGCGGCTTCGCCGACCGCGGCTACCACACCCTATGCGTCGGCGGAGTCGGCTTCTTCAACAAGCTATCGCCGCTCGGATCGATGTTGCCGGCGATGTTCACCGAGAGCGTTTGGAAACCGGAGTTCGGGGTGACCGATCCGGCTTCGACGGCCAACCAAGTGCACTGGGCGGTCGAGCGGTTGCGCGAACTGCCGCGGGACCAACGGGTCTTCTTGTTCATCAACGTCTCGGCCCTGCACCAGCCCAACCGGTACTATCTGCCGGGGGCGACCGACGATACCCTCGAATCGCACGCGGCGGCGCTGGAGTATGTGGACGGCGAGCTGCCCGCGCTCTTTTCCGCGCTGCGGGACCGCGGCCCCTCGCTGTGCGTGGTATGCTCGGACCACGGGACGGCCTACGGGGAAGGCGGCTACACCGGCCATCGGCTCGCCCATGGAGTCGTTTGGACGGTGCCCTACGCCGAGTTCGTGCTCGGGGGAAACGAGCCGTGATCGAAACGATTGACACAACGATGTCCGTGCTCGCGGGGTCGCCGTACCGGGGCTACACCTACGCCTACCCGCACAAGACCGCCTACCGCAAACTCGACCCGGCCGTTTCTCTCGCGGAAGCGTGGGCCGACGAATCGAAGACCGGACTTTCGCTTTACATCCACGTTCCGTTTTGCGACATGCGCTGCGGGTTCTGCAACCTCTTCACCCAGTCGCGGCCCGCCTCGTCTGTGGTGTCCGACTACCTCGATGCTTTCGAACGCCAAGCCGAGGCGGTGAACGCTTCCATCGGCGGAGCCGCGTTCACACGATTCGCGATCGGCGGCGGAACGCCGACGTTTCTCGGAGCCGATCAACTGGCGCGCCTGTTCGACTGCGCGGAACGGATGATGAATCGCCGGGTCTCGTCGATTCCCGCTTCCGTCGAAACGTCGCCGAGCACGGCCGACTGGGATCGGCTCGCCCTGCTGCGACACCGGGGTGTCAGCCGGGTGAGCCTCGGCGTCCAAAGCTTCACCGAGGCGGAAGTGCGCGCCTCGGGTCGGCCGCAGAACCCGGCCGAAGTGACCGCCGCCATCGGGCGGATCCGGAGCCTCGACTTCCCCATCTTGAACTTGGATTTGATCTACGGCTTGCCGGGCCAAACGGTCGACAGTTGGCTCGCGTCGGTCCGGGCCGCGCTCCGCTTTCACCCCGAGGAACTCTTCCTTTACCCGCTCTACGTCCGACCGCTCACCGGCCTCGGCAAATCCCGCCGCTCGTGGGACGACCTGCGGTTGAACTGCTACCGGGAAGCGCGCGATTTGCTCCTCGCGTCGGGCTACGAACAACTCTCGATGAGGCTTTTTCGAGCGGGCCATTCCGCCGCCGAAGACGGTGGTGCCTATTGCGTTCAAGGCGAGGGGATGGTCGGGCTGGGGTGCGGGGCGCGATCCTACACCCGCGATTTGCACTACGCCGACGGATACGCGGTGAGCCAGCGCGATGTCGGGGCGCTCGTCCGCGACTACATCGGTAGGCCCGCCGCGGAGTTCGCGCTGGCGCGCCAGGGCTTCCGACTCAACGCCGAGGAACAGCGCCGCCGGTTCGTCGCCATCGCGCTCCTTCAACACCCCGGA
>JANOSQ010000184.1:0-1594 GCA_031415915.1 Fimbriiglobus sp.
GCAGCTCACGCTGGCCGGCTCGCCATGTTGCGCTTTGCGGATGCCGAAATCGTTCCGGAATTCCCTTGACCCCGTCCGGCACTTCGATTCAGATTGTCGGTACTCCCCTCCGAGTGCCTGCGATGTTGAAGCGATTCCTCCGCCGAGCCTATCGCCCCCGGATTGCCCCCCCCCCCCCCGCTTACCAAGCAGAAGCTGGAACAACAGGAGGCCCGTGACGTGCCCGCGCTCTGGGCCGTTCACTTCTGGGGCAGTGTGCCCGGCGACACCGCCGCGACCATCACCGATACCCTCGCCGCCAATTCGTCGCTGCCGACCAACGCCAACGGCGATACCCTCGTCGAAGCCAACACGATTCAAGAAGCCATCGGCCTCGCGATCATCGGCGATGTCACGGTTCAATTCGGCGGGCAAACGCTGATCTACTCGATGGCGCCGGGGAACGTCGGCGCGTCGTTCGCTGAGCACCGACCCTACGTCGGCAACAGCAGCGTCATCCAACTCGAAGACATGACCTATTCCGCCAACGGCAGCGATTGGGATTACAACGACCGCAGTTGGATGGTCAGCGTCACTGATGTCTCGGGTGGCGGCTCGCCCCCGAGTCCGCCGACCTCGCCGCCGCCGCCGTACGGCTATCCGACGATGGTCTGGATCACGGCCGGTGCGGGCACGACGGAAACGAGCCCCACCAACGGTTCGTTCGTGGTGCACCGCAACAACATCGGCAACCCGCTGACGGTGAATTTCGGCGCGGTGGCGAGCACCGCGACCGACACCGCGACGCTCGACTTGGACTACACGATCTTGGGCAGCGGCACCTCGGTGACCTTCGCCGCCAACTCGTACGAAACGACAATCCTCATCCACCCGCTGATCGACACGGTCTACGGGCCATACGGCCCGCCCGACGAGCCGTTCGAAAGCCAGATCGAACGCGTGACGCTGGGCCTGCTCGACGGCACCGGCTACTCGGTGTTCACGTCGTCGTCCACCAACCCGAACGAAGCGCTCATCCAACTCGGCAACGTCGACTTGGTGTTCGATCTCAGCGTGAACGCGGACAACGATTTATTCGACCCGGTGGACTTGGCCGAGAATTACCTGCCGGGTTACGAGGGGAACACGGCCAAGGTTTCGACCGGTTCCAGCTTCAACGTGCCGACGTACACCGGGCAGCAGATGAAGTTGGTAATCGATGGCATTGGCAAGAATAGCGTCGATCATGTCGTCAAGGTCGAGTTCATTATCGACGGTGTCTCCGCCGAGACGGGCTACGCCGGGAACCGGAGCGACCCGCACAACGAAGGAGTGGGGAATAGCGACGATTTCTCGTTCAAACGGGACGGGAACGAGAGAACCATCACCGTCGATCGCAATAGTTACGAAACTGCACCCAACGGCAGGCCTTACGGTGGCGAGATAGGCGCCTACAGCACGTGGGTGAACTTCTATTGCAAGGATTACGGCGGGTGGGCGGAACTCACGGCCAGGATCACAATCCAGAATGCCAATGGCGGTGGCGAGCGGGTCGAGGTGAAAACACTGACGGTGCCGTTGGACGACGACGACGATGGCATCGCGGATAAGTGGG
>JANOSQ010000185.1:0-3857 GCA_031415915.1 Fimbriiglobus sp.
TTCCGCAACACCCAGCCCATCAGCACCACATCGACGGACGCATCCGGCAGTTCGGTCGCCGTCGCACTGCGGACGTGCAACTCCGGCAAGGTCTCGGGGAACGCTTCGCGGATGCGACGATCGGCGACGGCGAGCATGTTCGCAGAGATATCCAAGCCGACGACGCGGCCGCTCGGTTGCGCGGCCCGATAAGCGGGGATGTACAAATCGCCGGTGCCGGTGCCGAGGTCGAGCACGGTGTCGCCGGGGACGATCCCCGCCGCGGCGATGGCGATCCGCCGCCAGCGGTCGTCGGCCCCCCAGGTGATGAGCCGATTCAGGCGGACGTACTTCGGCGCCAGCGCGTCGAACATGCGGGCGGCGAAGCGCTCTCGATCCCGGCCGGTCAGGGAGGCGCCGTCGACGGGAGTGGGTGATTCCATGGAGTCTGAACCGCGAGTCGAGTCGCGCTGTTAACCCGCCGAATTCCGGTGTGCGAACGCCGCAGCACCCGTTAGGCTACAAGGGAGAGCGGATTCTTCATTCCCCGGGAGCCAGCCATGGGCCGCCGCCGAGATGATGACGACTATGAAGATGAAGACGACGACTTCGACGACCGCCCCGTGCGCCGGCCCGCCAAATCGGGCGGGGGCGGGGGCAAGACGGTTCTCATCGTGTTGGGGATCGTTGCCCTCGTGCTGCTCCTCGTGGTCGGCGGGTGCGTCGGCTTGGGCTATTGGGGTTTCCTCTCGGCCAAGAAGTCGGTGAACAACACCTTCAGCCAATTCGAGGCGAGCGCGGAAGCCGACAGTTTCCTCTTCAAACTCGGTTCCGATCAGACGCAAGCCGCCTACGACGCCACTTCGCCGGCGTTCAAAACGTCGATCAGCCGGGATCGGCTCCAGCAGATGATCAACCAGAATCCGCTGCTGACCAAGAACTCGAGCCGCCGGGCGCTCACGTTCAACTCGCCGACCGGATCGACGCCGAACCGGAAGCAAACCATCACGTACGAACTGAGCAAATGGATCGACGACCCCGAGCCGTGGACTCCGCCGGGGCAACCCAAACCGACGAAAGCGATTTCCACCGGACCGCGGACGATCACCATCACCGTGGCCGAGCAATCCGGCGGCTTCTGGAAAGTGGAGAACCTCACGATCCCGTGATGTTCGTAGCACGAGCCGGACGCGTGAGCGACGGACCGCATGCCTCACGGCGAGTCCGAATCGTGGCTCAAAGCAATCCGTCCGTCGCTCACGCATCCGGCTCGTATACGACCGCTCAATTTCCCACCACCAAGACGGAGCCAGCGCATGGGACGCCGCCGCGATGATGACGACGACGATGAAGACGATGACTTCGAAGAACCGCGGAAGCGGCGCTCCGAGAAGGGGGCGAAGAAGAGCAACACCACGACGATTCTGATCGTCGTGGGCGTGGCGGTCGTGGTGCTAATGCTCGCCTGCGGCGGCATCGCGTATTGGGCCGTGACCTCGACCAAAAAAGCCTTCGACGAGGTCGCCTCCCAAGCGGTGTCGGCCGAGGAAGCCGAGAACTTCCTCAGCAAGCTTTCCACGGAGCAGACGCAAGCCGCCTACGATTCCACGACCCCGGCGTTCAAAACCTCGATCGGCAAAGATCAATTCGCCCAACTGTTGAAGAAGCACCCGCTGCTGACGAAGCACGACGACGCCCGTCCGCTGACGTTCAACCAACCGACCGGCGCGGCGCCGAACCGGAAGAAGGTGACGAGCTACGAGCTGACGGAGTGGGACGACGACGGCGACCCGGAGTTCGGCAATCCGCGGCCGAAGAAGGCGACAGGCGGGCCGAAGTCTTTGACGGTGACAATCACCGTCGCGGAGCAAGCGGGCGGCATCTGGAAGGTGGACAACTTGGCAATCGGGAAGTGACGATCACCCGACCCGCCAGGTCGTCCCGGCGGGTCGGTCTTCGAGGGTGACCTTCAGCGCCGCCAGCCGGCTGCGGATCAAATCGGTCTGGTCGAACAGTGCTTTCTTCAGCGGGTTGTCCTTCGCCGCGGACTTGGCCTCCGCCCGCAGGTTCGCGCGGAGGTCGAGGAGCAACTGCATCAGCCCCGCGACGAGTTCATCGCCGCCGGCGAGTTCCACTTTCGGCGGCGCAAGTTCCAATCCCAGTATCCCGGTGATGTCACGGACGACGCCGACACCGACGCCGAATTCCTCGAGATCCTCGGCGGTCGCTTGGCCCGGCACTTCCAACTGGGCTTCATCGGCAAATTTGTTGAGGCTCGATACGAGGTCGAACAGCACTCCGACGGCGCCGCCGGTGTTGAAGTCGTCGTCCATCATGTTGTGGAACTTTTGCATGGCCTCCGCATACTTCGCGCCGGATGTCCCGCGCGCGGTGAACTCACGGAACGGGGTGCCCAGCACGCGCTCGGCGCGCTCGGCGAATCGCAGAAACGTCTCGAAGGCCGCCTTCGCGGAGATCAGCCCGTCCGGGATCGGTTTGCTTTTGTCGTTCCAATCCCAGATGCCGAGGTCGATGGGGCTGCGGTAGTGCGTTTGCAGCATGAAGAATCGCAGCGCCCCGCCGGGGACGTGCTTCAGCGCGTCGGCGACGTTGAGCACGTTGCCCAAACTCCCGGCCATCTTGTCTTCTTTGCCGTCCTTGTTCTTCAGCTTCAGCAGGCCGTTGTGCATCCAGACTTTGGCGAGCGGGGCGCCGTTGCAGCACTCGCTCTGGGCGAGTTCGTTCTCGTGGTGCGGGAAGGTGAGATCGAGCCCGCCGCCGTGGATGTCGACCGTCTTTCCCAAGAGGGCCAAGGACATGGCGCTGCACTCGATGTGCCAGCCGGGCCGACCCTTGCCCCACGGGCTGGCGAACTGCACTTCCGCGGGTTCGTCGGGCTTGGCCGCTTTCCAGAGGGCGAAGTCGCCGGGGTTGCGCTTCTTGGCGCCGGTGGCGGGTTCGACATCGTCGATGGTGCGATTGCACAGCTTGCCGTAGCCGGGATCGCGGGTCACGTCGAAGTAGACATCGCCGCCGGCGGCGTAGGCGTGCCCCTTGGCGATGAGCGCCCCGATCATGGTGACCATGCCGGAGATGTGCTCGGTGGCTTTGGGGAAGTGGTCGATCCCGGTGACGTTGAGTTTGCGGAGGCAGTCGAGGTAGTCGGCGGTCATCGTCTCGGCGAGGGCGTGGACGGTGGTGCTGAGTTCCTTGGCGCGTTGGATGAGTTTGTCGTCCACATCAGTGATGTTGACAACCCACGTCACGTTGTAGCCGAGGTGCGTGAGGTAGCGTTTGACGGTATCGAAGATGACCGGCCCGACCATGTGGCCGATGTGCGCGGGTTTGTAGACCGTGGGCCCGCAGACGTACATCGACATCGCCTCCCCCGGCTCCTTCGGGAAGGGCTGCTTCTTGCGGGTGAGGGTGGAGTAGACTTGCAAAGGCATCGTCATTCGTCCTTCGGGATTCGTCCTTTGAGGCATCTCCGAGCCTCACGCATTTTCAAATTCTTTCCAGCTCAATCCGAGTTGCTTCACGACCGCTCGCAATGTGCCGTACTTCAAGTCTTTGCGGCCATGGTCGGGCAAGACAGTCACCAAACCTTGTGCGACATTCGCCCATTTGCGGTGCGCCCCGCCGCTGGTGCGAGGTATTTCCACGCAACCGAGTGCCGCCAACTTCCGAGCCGCATCCCGGTACTTCATGGGCAACCGACGAGCGATTCAGAACAGATCACTTCGTTTCGGGTGGGGAGGCTAGAGCGGACTTCAAGTTCGCGTAGCGTCTCCGCCTTTTTTCGGCCCCCCTCTCCCGGCTTTGCGGGAGAGGGGTTGGGGGTGAGGGCGTATTGAAACAAAAGCTCCCTCACCCCCGGC
>JANOSQ010000186.1:0-8046 GCA_031415915.1 Fimbriiglobus sp.
GCGGACGGCGATGGTGCGGCGGCCGACGGCGGCGTGGGCCTCTTGCACGAAATCGTCCGGGAAGGTACAACGCGTCGGCTTCGGACCTCGCATCGGCGGCCACCTGCATTTGGGAAGGATTCACCACCTTGTAGCGAAGCCACGCCGAAACCACGACATCATTTGTGAAACAGACCACTAGCAGGGTGTTGAAAAACTCGGGAGGTTTGAATTTGAGGAGCCATTACAGGCCTCAGGTGCCAGCTTTGAGCCTCAAAACCCAACTTGAACGCGATTAGGGCACCTGAAAACAAGTCGTCCGGAGTTTTTCAACACCCTGCTAGCTAAGGCCATCGGCGCCGAACCGATCCCGGAGATCACCTTCGACTGCGCTTCGCCGGGTGAGCCGATCCGCGCGCTCCACGGCGTCAACGGCGGCCCGCTCGCGGCCGGCGGCCTCCTCGACTTGACAGAGCCCGTTGGAAGGAAGCCGCATTTCCGCTGGCCCGGCTGCATGACAGCCACTGGCCGAACCCGGATGTGGTGGACGTTCACGCCGTCTTCCCCGATCCCAAGGCCGACTCGTCGAAACCGGAGAGTTTCGACTTCGAGCGCACCGACGAATACGTGAAGGCGGTCCACGATTGCGGGGCCGGAATCGTGTACCGGCTGGGCGAAAGCATCGAGCACCAGAAAGCCAAGCGCCATGCGAATCCTCCCAAAGACTTCGAGAAGTGGGCGAATGCCTGCGCGGGGATCGTCCGGCACTACACGAAGGGGTGGGCCAAAGGGTTCGAGTTGCCCATCAATTACTGGGAAATCTGGAATGAACCGGACAACCGGCCGAACTGCTGGACCGGCAATGACGAGGACTTTCTGCAGCTCTATGCGACCGCGGCTACCGCGCTGCGGAAGGAGTTCCCCGCGATCAAGATCGGCGGCCCCGGCCTCGGGAACCCCGGCGACCTGACGGGCGAGCGCTTTAAGCCGACGGCGTTTCTGAAGGAGTTCTTGACGAAGTGCAAGAAGGAGAACCTCCCGCTCGATTTCCTGTCTTGGCATTGCTACACAGCCGATCCGTCCGAACTCGTCCGCCGGGCGAAGGGGGTGCGGGTACTGCTCGACGAGGCCGGGTTCAAGGCCACCGAGAGTCACCTGAACGAGTGGAACTTCCTTCCCGACGGCGACTGGTCCGGGCTGACGGCGAAGGATGCCGCGATCCGCGAGAAGTGGTACGCCTGTGTGAAGGGTGCCGAGGGGGCCGCGTTCGTGGCCTCGTCATTGATCGCTTTGCAGGATGCCCCCGTGGCTGTCGCGAACTACTTCACCGCCGAGGCTCCGGGGATGGGGTTATTCTCCCAGCACGGAGTGCTGTCCCAGGCCTTTGGCTCATTCCTTGCCTTCAAGGAACTCGCGGGTCTGAAGCGACTGCCGGGCAAGTCTACGACCAGCGTCGAGTCGCAAGCGGGTATCGGAGAGCAGGTGCGGATTCTCGCCGCTCGAACGGCGGGTGCGGATGGAGCGATGAAGTTCAACTTGAACCCCGCACCGTGGAAGGGGGCAACGCAATACGAGGTCTGGACCGTGACCGCCAAGCAGGACTTCGCCACGGTGGCGGGTGGTAAGTGCGACGGGTGCGAGGTGATGGTCAATCTCCCGTCGCAATCAGTTTGTCTGGTGAAGATGTGGCGGGCGAACGGGTGACGGGCGTTTCCGCATGGGTTTCTCCGCTGGCTTGGATTTCATCCCCTTAGGCAGCGGCGGGCAATTGACCTACCGCACCGGTCCGCAATCGGTTATATGCCGGTCTTCTCACGGAGGGGACGGCCATCGCACTGCTCACAGGCGACGTCGTTCCAACCATCTTATCGGCCGCCAAACTGTTGACCGGGTACCGGCGGCGGCGGTTCCAAGCGGAGATGGCGCACAAGTATTGCGGGGGCTCCGCACGCCTCGCCGAGGCGACGTTCGGCTGGGGCCGCGACGCGGTCGCCACCGGGCTCGGCGAACTCCGCACGGGCATCCGCTGACTTGGCGGAAAATCCCCCCGCTGATCCGCGAGATCACCGCGACTTGCGAACGGGGCGTCCGCATCGCGAAGGAGGCGTTCGAACCCATCGCCCAACGGCTGATACGGTCCGCGACCCTGCCCAAGTGGAGCCTCACCATTCAACCCGAGTGATCGGGAGTGGTATTCCGCGCCGCTGCCTTAGGATCGTACTCGAACGCTTTTTCAGCGCCTCTAGTTCAACCCGGCTGACTCCACCCGCCATGGGTGCGGACCGGATCGGCATCCGGATCCGAGTGGACGGCCCGAGTGGCGGCGTGATCCCGCTCGGGCACCGCGGCCGCGGGCGTGCCGAGGAAGCTCCCGGCTTCGTCGTGGGCGCGGAGGAGCGCCGCCACCCGCGCTCGCAGGCCGGCATCGGCGCCGCAGGTCGTATCGAGGTATGTGGCCCGGGCCGCGGCGTCCAATTCGGCCGCGGCCAGGGAAATCTCTTTCGCGCGGGTTCGGTCCATGGCCGTGGGCACTCCCGGAGGGGGTCTACCCACAATGTGAGAGTCGACTCCGAAAGTCTCACACGATTCGGGAAAAATCGATCGGTGCGGATCTTTGGTGAGGGCATCTCGCAACCATGCTCGCGCGTAGGTCCACTGGCGGTACGCAGTCGCGCGCGACACGCTGAGGGCGGTCGTGGCATCTTCGATTGACAGCCCGGCGCAATGGCGGAGTTCGACCACTCGGGCGGCCTCCGGGTCTTCGGCGGCCAACCGTATGAGCGCGGCATCCAGGGAGAGGATCCGATCGTCCGCCGGCTCTGAATCGGCCGGGAGGTCGAGCAGATCGACCCGACGGCGATCGCCGCCCCGTTCACGGGGCTTCACTCGTGTCGGCCCGTCGTTCACGGCGGGTCGACCGGTAGCGGTAGGCTAATTCTGACCCATTGCGTGCTGCACGCATTTCGATTCCAATGAGAGAGTCGTCTGCCGACCCTTCCGTCTGCTGCGGAGATCCTCCTTGCTCCGTTCTGTCAGCCTTGCCTATTGCATCCTGATCGCATCGGCTCCCGTCGCCTTCTCCGCACCGCCGGACGCGACGGCACTGTTCGAGAAGAATGTCCGGCCCGTGCTGGTCGAGAAGTGCCTCGCGTGCCACGGCCCGCAAAAGCAGGCCGGTGGGCTGCGGCTCGATTCGCGCAAGGCCCTCCTCGCCGGCGGTGATCGCGGTGCGGCAGTCGTCCCCGGCAAACCCGACGAGAGCCTGCTCGTCCGCGCGATCCGCCACGGTGAAGAACTGAAGATGCCGGAGAAGAACAAGCTCCCTGAGGCCGAGATCGTGGCCATCGCCGATTGGGTGAAGCAAGGGGCGCCCTGGCCCGATGGTGCGGTCGCCGTAACTCCGCCGGCGAAAACCGGCGAGCGCATTTTCACGGCGGAGGAGAAAGCCTACTGGGCGTTCCAACCCGTCAAGCGGCCCGAGCCGCCGAAGGTCAAGGCGGGCGATTGGGTCAAGAATCCGATCGACGCCTTCCTTCTGGCCAAGCTCGAAGCGAGTGGGCTTCGACCCGCACCGGAAGTCGAGAAGCTCGCGCTAATCCGCCGGGCCACGTTCGACCTTACAGGCCTCCCGCCGCCGACGGTCGAGATAGAAGCATTTCTGAAAGACGGACGCCCCGAGGCGTGGAAGGAACTGATCGACCGGTTGCTCGCCTCGAACGCCTACGGCGAGAAGTGGGGGCGGCGCTGGCTCGACGTGGCCCGCTACGCCGACTCCAACGGCATGGACGAAAATCTGGCCTACGCCAACGCCTGGCGCTACCGCGATTGGGTGATCCGCGCCTTCAATAACGACATGCCTTACGACCGCTTCGTCCGCGATCAGATCGCCGGCGACCTCGTTAAAGGAGGCACGGATCGGGAGCGTACGGACAGGCTCATCGCCACCGGCTTCCTGCTGGTCGGCCCAAAGATGCTCGCCGAAGACGACCCGATGAAGATGCGGATGGACATCGTCGACGAGCAGATCGACACCATCGGCCAAGCATTCCTCGGGCTCACAGTCGGCTGCGCCCGCTGCCACGATCACAAGTTCGATCCGATCACGGCGGCGGATTACTACGGACTGGCCGGGTTCTTCTATTCGACGAAGTCGATGAAGAACTATTCGGTGGTCGCGGTCTGGAACGAACGGCCGATCTCGTCGCCGGCATCGGTCGCCGCCGTCGCCGAGCACGACAAGCAACTCGCCGCGAAGAAGAAAGGGCAGCCACAGCTCGAGAAGCCGGCCACCTCGGCCATCGCCGGATTCGCCCTCCACGCCGGGCGGAAGGCCGAGATCGCGGCCTTAGAAAAGGCCCGGCCCAAGATCGACGAAACGATGGCCGTGGAAGACGACAAGGGCCAGAACCTGAAGGTTCACTTGCGCGGCAACCATCTGACGCTCGGCGCCGAAGCGCCCCGGCGCTTTCCGCGCATTCTGTCCGGTGACAAGCCACCGTCACTGGGGGTCACCGGCAGCGGCCGGCTCGAACTCGCCGAATGGATGACGCGACCGGAGAATCCGCTCGCGGCCCGCGTGATGGCGAACCGCATCTGGGCGGGGCACTTCGGCACCGGCCTCGTGCGCACGACGGACAACTTCGGCCGCCTCGGCGAACGCCCCACGCACCCCGAACTCCTCGATTGGCTCGCCGACGAATTTGCGAAGTCCGGATGGTCGGTGAAGCACCTGCACCGGCTGATCCTCAACTCGGCGGCCTACCGCATGAGCGCCCGAGTCGATCCAGTGGCGTCCGGCAAAGACCCCGACAATGGCCTACTCTCGCATTTCAACCGGCGCCGATTGGGCGCCGAGGAAGTTCGCGACGCGCTGCTCGCGACCTCCGGATCGCTCGACCCCGCGCAGGGCGGCACGCTGCTCACCGTGCCGAATCGCAACTACGTCACGGGCACCGGCAGTCGGAATTACGAAGGCTACGCCGGGAACCGCCGGTCGGTGTATCTCCCGGTGATCCGCAGTGCTGTCTACGACGTATTCCAGACGTTCGACTTCCCGGATCCCTCGGTTCTCAACGGCAGCCGGCCGACGACGACGATCCCGGCACAGGCGCTGATGATGATGAACGGCGCCGTCGTCGATCGCGCGGCGGAAGCGCTGGCGAAAGCGATCCTCAAACTCGACGGCGATGACGCAAGCCGCATCCGCGAAGCCTACCGCCGGACGAGTGGCCGTGCTCCGACCCCGGCGGAGGTGGACAAGGTGCTGGCCTACGTGAAGAAGTCGGTCGAATCGGCCGATGCCAAACTCGCCGCCGACGCGAAGCGCCTGCAAGCCTGGCGCGGCTTCTGCCGGGTGCTCTTCGCCTCGAACGAATTCGTGTACGTGGAGTGACGTGATGAACGGAATAGTCTCCCGCCGCGAACTGCTCCGAACCTCCGCCTGCGGGTTCGGCATCCTTGCGCTGGCCGACCTTCTCGGGGCCGCGGAGCGAGCCGCCGATCCACTCGCGCCCAAAGCGCCGCGGTTCCCGGCGAAGGCCAAGCGCGTCATCTTCCTCTTCATGCACGGTGGGCCGAGCCAAGTCGATACCTTCGACTACAAACCCAAACTCGCGGCGGACGACGGCAAGCCGCTGCCCTTCCCGAAACCGCGCGTCGTCTCGAGTGCCACCGGCAACCTGCTGAAGTCGCCGTTCGCTTTCAAGCAGCACGGCCAGAGCGGGGCGTGGGTCTCGGAAATCTTCCCGAACATCGCCACGCGGGTCGACGACCTCTGCTTCATCAAGTCGATGCACGGATCGAATTCCCGGCACGGAGGCGCGCTCCTCGAACTCCACACCGGCTCGGATACGTTCGTCCGGCCCAGCATGGGGAGTTGGGTCACCTACGGCCTCGGCACCGAGAACCGCGACCTGCCGGGCTACATCACGATCTGCCCGACCCTCACCCACGGAGGCGTCAACAACTACTCCTCCGCCTTCCTCCCGGCGGCTTACCAGGCGACGCCCCTCGGCAACTCCGGCACGCCGTCGGATCAGGTCGGCGTCCCCTTTGTGAAGGGGACCACGCCGCGCGATCAGCAGCGGCTCGAACTCGATCTCCTCGGCGACCTCGACCGCGAACGCGCCTCGACCCGAGGCGCCGATTCCGAACTCGACGGCCGCATCGGTTCGTTCGAGATGGCTTACCGCATGCAGTCCGCCGCACCGACCGTCCAGGATCTCTCGAAAGAATCGGCCGAGACCAAGAAGCTGTACGGCCTCGACGACCCGCTCACCGCCAACTTCGGCCGGCAGTGCCTCATGGCCCGCCGCTACTCCGAAGCCGGCGTCCGCTTCGTGCAGTGCACCCACAGCTACAAGTGGGATCAGCACGAGAACCTGAAAGCCGATCACACGAAGAATGCGCGTGAAGTGGACAAGCCGATTGCCGGGCTACTCGCCGATTTGAAAGCCCGGGGCATGCTGAAGGACACGCTCGTCCTCTGGGGCGGCGAATTCGGCCGCACGCCCGTCGCACAAGGCAAGGACGGCCGCGATCACAACCCGCACGCCTTCACGATGTTTCTCGCCGGCGGAGGAGTCAAACCGGGCCTCAGCTACGGCGCCACCGACGACTACGGCTATTACTCCGTGGAGAACAAGGTCCACTTCCACGACCTCCACGCCACGATGCTCCACCTGCTCGGCCTCGATCACACGAAGCTCACTTTCAAGCACGCCGGGCGCAATTTCCGCCTCACTGATGTTCACGGCGAAGTCGTCAAGGATATTTTGGCATAGCCGTGTCCCCCTTCGGCCGGATGAACAGCGCGAGTGCGACGGCGATGGCCGCCGCACCGGCGAACTGTCCGAGCGAGGCATCCAGCGGAATTTTCCGATCCTCCGGTTCGCCCAAGCCCCAATCGGCGAGCCCTCTGCAAATGATGCTGACGAAGTTCATCAGCCCTTCGCCGGTGGCCCGTAACTCGGGCCGCACTTCTGGCAGAGGATCGGTATGATATTGCAATTGAACAAACCCCAGCCGAGGCCGAACAGGATCAGGAAGGCTACGCCGACCGCGAGCGACCCGGCATTCCCCACTCCGAAGATCGCCGGCGCGATCAGGCCCAAGCCGATGGCGCTCACGAAGATCCGTCCGCGCACTCGGCCGCACGAGGGTGTCTCCTGCCATCCATCACGGCATCGGCGCAAAGAATGGGACGCGATCTTGGTACCTGCGGTACGCATCGCCGTAGAACCGCGCCATATGCGCCTCGGCGTGCACCGACCCCAGGAAGACGTATGCGCCCATCACCAAGTTGAACGAGAACAGTCGGGTGGTCATCCTCGGGTGCAGCCAAAATACGAGCAGCAGCGACCAGTTGAGCGGGTGCCGTGTGTAGCCCAGCGGTCCTGTCGTCCGCATCGTCCCGTCGCCGGCCGGGGACGGCTCTTGTCCGTCCGGCATCCGAGGAACCTCCCCTCCCCACCACCAATCCTTCAGGCTTTCACACCCGGTCAGATGGCTCAGCCCAACGCTGAGGGCGGCCCACGCGAGGAGTGCCAGCCCGGCGACTTGCCCGGCCCGCAATAGCCATCGCCACGCCCCTTCTGTCCGATACAAGTCGCGGCCAGGCTGTCGCAAGATGCAGATCGTGAGCAGGGCGAGGAGCAGCAAGCCCTGAGCGAGGTAGATGGGGCGATAGAGCGCGTCGGCATTTCGTTGGCCGACGAGCTGCTACGTGCGTGACAGTAGTATTGTTACGAAGAGTGTTCCTCTCGGGGAACTTTCGCCGACGACCTGAAGTGGACCCCATTCGCCGGACCAAAATTCGCTTCGCATAAGGTGGAGTCATCGGGTGTCTCGGCCACCCCGGGAAGGTTCGGCCGACGCTCGCCTCGTGAATTCTCCACCGCCTTGCAACCGATCATCGTCTCGCCGGCTCTTCCGTCTTGATTCTTCTCGCTCTCGCCCGGCCCTTTCTCGCCAGTTGCTCCGACCGACCTTCCGCGTACACCTCCGCCGGCGTGCGCATCCCGAGCGAACTGTGCGGCCTCTCCTCGCAGTAGAACTTGAAGAACTTCC
>JANOSQ010000187.1:0-4521 GCA_031415915.1 Fimbriiglobus sp.
GTCGTGACTTGCCCGGTCCACCACGTCACCGCCGACCAGACGAACAAACTGCCGCAGATCGTCAGCCGCCGGCTGTACCGATCCGCGACGTACCCACCGACGAGGCTGAACACCGCGTACACCCATTTGAACTGGCCGAGCATGAAGCCCCACAGTTCCTCGGGATTCTCGGCCCGACCGAGATTCGGAATCGAGGCCATCACGGAGGACTGCATCGAAGCCAGCATCTGCCGGTCGAGGTAGTTCAACAACGCGACGGGCATGAGCAGTGCGACCACTGGCCATGCCGTTCTGGAGAAAGACGGTGAGGATGTGGGCACGGTTCGTCGACTCCTTCTTTCCGGGCTTGAAGCGCCGCGCGTCCGGCGGGGGAAAAGGCAAAAGACGGAATCGCCCCGAGTCAAATCCTAGACGCACTTATAACATCAATTGTTTTCGACGGCAGGCTCGCTATTTTCTCGCCGATTCGGATGTGGAAACGGCGTCTCCCCCGGCGCACAATGGGCGGCATGAAGATCGCGCGCGTCGAAACCCACGTCTGCCACGCCAGGATGCGAAACTGGGTGTTCGTGAAGGTCGTGACCGATCAACACGGTCTGTTCGGCTGGGGCGAGGCGACGCTCGAATGGCACACCCGCGCCGTCGTCGGGGCCGTGCAAGACTGCGCCGAACTGATCGGCGGCGAAGACCCCACGCGCATCGAGCACCTCTGGCAGATGATGTACCGCCAGCACTTCTGGCACGGGCACGGCATCGTGCGGGCCACCGCCATCGCGGGGATCGACCTCGCGCTCTGGGACATTTTGGGCAAAGTGTGCGGGGTGCCCTGCTCGAAGCTCTGGGGCGGACCGGTGCGCGATCACGTCCGCACTTACTGCCACCTCGGCGGCGGGAAGATGGAAGACTTCTACGAGACGGCGAGCGCGGACGCCGGGCGCTTCGCCGATCTCGCCCGGCAGGCCGTGGCCGACGGGTTCACGGCATTCAAGAGCATGGCCGTCCCGCCGACGCTGCCCCTCGAAGGGCTGAAGCCGATCCGCACCGCCGAGAAGTGCGTCGCGGCGATGCGCGAAGCGGTGGGCGACGGCATCGACATCATGGTGGACTGCCACGCGCGACCGTCGCCGGCGATGGGGCTCCAGTTCGCGAAGGCGCTCGAACCGTACGGCCTGTACTTCCTCGAAGAACCCTGTTGGCCGGAGAGCGTGGACGGCCTCGCCGCGATCAACGCCGCCGTGAGCACGCCGATCGCGACGGGCGAACGCGTGACGAATCTCGCGGCGTTCAAGGATCTGTTCAACGCCCGCGCATGCGAAATCTGCCAAGTGGACATCACGCACTGCGGCGGCTTCACCGAAGCGCGGCGCATCGCGGCGCTGGCGGAGGCGCACCGGATCGCGCTCGCCCCGCACAACCCGCAGGGGCCGGTCAGCACCGCCGCGAGCTTGGAGTTCGGCTTCTCGCAGCCGAGCTACATCATCTGCGAAACGGTCCACGCCGACGTCCCCTGGCGCGCGGACGTGGTACAAGAAGGGTTCACCGTGGAGAAGGCCGGTCGCCTCGTGAAGCCGAATGCGAGGCCCGGGTTGGGCATCGTCATCGACGAGGCGGAGGTGAAGAAGCACCCCTTCGAGCAGGAACTCCCGCAGCGCGTCTTTTACTCGGATGGCAGCGTCGGGGATTGGTGATGGCGAAGAAACTCCGCGGTGTACTCGCGATCGCGCACACCCCGTTCACGGACGGCGACGAGATCGACGCGGCGGCGCTGAAGCGCTCAGTCGATTGGGCATTCGCCGTAGGCGCGGACGGCATCGGCACCGGCATGGTCTCCGAAACGATGAAACTCACCGCCGACGAGCGGGTGGCACTGGCCGAAATGCTTGTGGAGTTCGCCGCGGGTCGCGGTCCGGTGTTCGCGGCCGTCGGCGCGGAGAGCACGAAGCAATCGCTCGGCTTCGCCATCGCCGCGGAGAAGGCCGGTTGCGATGCGGTGATGGCAGTACCGCCGCTGACCGCGAAGCTCTCCGAAGCGCACTTGCTCGATCACTTCCGCGCGCTCGCCGACGGCGTCGGCATCCCCGTCATCGTGCAGGATGCATCCGGGTACGTCGGGCAGTCGATCCCGATTCCTGCGTGCGTCAAGTTGCTCGACCGCTATGGCCCCGAGAAAATCCTCTTCAAACCCGAAGCCGCGCCGAACGGCCCGACCCTCTCCGCGCTGCGCGACGCGACCGGTGGCCGCGCGACGATGTTCGAAGGTTCGGGCGGCATCTTCCTCATCGACAGCTTCCGCCGCGGGATCGCCGGTACCATGCCGGGAATGGATCTGCTCGACGGCGTCGTCGCCCTTTGGAAAGCGCTCCAACAGCGCGACGAGGCGACCGCGTACCGAGTCTATTTCCCGGTGTGCGCGATCGTCGCGCTGCAGCTGCAAGCGGGACTCGACGGGTTTCTCGCGGTCGAAAAGCACCTGATGGTGAAACGCGGACTCTTCCCCAACGCCCGCCGACGGAAGCCCTACGGCTGGGAACTCGACGCCGAGACCGCCTCCGAGGTGGATCGGCTGTTCGACCGGTTGCAGAAAACCCTTGCGTCGCACGGTGCCTAGCCCGACGATCACTCACCGATGCGTTACACCCTCCTCTCATTCCTCTGCGCCGTCACGGTGATCGCCTATCTCCAGCGGTCGGCGCTCGGGGTGCCGTCGAAGCAGATCGAGCGCGAACTCGGCATCGCTTCCCAAGACATGGGATTGGTGTGGCTCGCTTGGTACGCGGGGTACGCGGCGTTCCAACTGCCCGCGGGTTGGATCGCGGATCGGCTCGGTAGCAAACTCGCGCTCATCCTGTTCGCGCTAACATGGTCCTCTCTGACCGCGGCCACCGGGGCCGCGACCGGGTTCACGGGGCTGCTCTCGTTCTGGGGAGCGATGGGTTTCGCGCAAGCCGGGATCTTCGTGTGCGCGACCAAAGCGATCTCGGTCACGTTCCGTCAATCGCAACAAGCGTTCGCATCGGGCGGGCTCGCATGCAGCATGGCCGCCGGTGCGGCTCTCTCGCAGACCGCGACGGGAGAGTTGCTCGGCCCGCTGGCGTGGCAGGAGATCCTCGCCCTCTACGCGGTGCCGGGGGTGGTGTGAGCGATCGCATTCGCGCACTTTGTTCCGCGGCCGGAGCCGGCCCGCCCAGCAAAGGCACCGGGGTCGCCGGCCGCACCGGTCTCTCCGATACGCCTCTTCGGGGATCGGAACATGCTGCTGCTTTGCGGCCAGCAATTCCTGCGCGCCGCTGCGACCGCGCTGTTCTTCACGTGGTTCCCGAGGTACTTGCAAGAAACGAAAGGAATCACCGTCGCGGCGTCCGGCGGACTCGCCGCGTGTCCGCTGATCGCGGGGATGCTCGGCGGGTTGCTCGGCGGCGCTCTCTCGGACTCGCTGTTCAAACGCACGCACAGCACGCGGATCAGCCGGCAGGGGCTCGCGTTCACCGCGATGGTCTCTTGCACGGGCGTCTCGCTCGCGGCGTATTTCACCGACGACGCGACCACCGCGGTTTTGCTCATCAGCGCCGCGGCGTTTTGCGCGTACATCGGCGGGGTGACCGCGTACGCGACCGCGATGACGATGGGCGGAGCGCGGGTCGCGCCGGTCTTCGCGACGATGAACATGGCCGGGAACATCGGAGCGGGGATCTTCCCGTTCGCACTCGGGTTGATCGCCGACACGACCGGCTACTGGAACCTCGCGATCCTCCTCTTCGCCGGTCTGTTCGCGGGCGCCGCGGCGTGCTGGGCGTTCTTGAATCCCAAAGGGCCACTTGGCGAGGTGAGGGGATGAAGACTCGAATCGATACCCCGCAGGCGCGGTGCCGGGCCGGGTTCGCCCGTGCGGATATCACGCCGCCGGTCGGTATCTACCACCGCATGTGGGGCGCCGCGCTCCACGACCGCGCCGAGGGTATTCACCGGCCGCTCACCGCCACAGCGATGTACCTCGAACGACGCGGCGGTCCCGGCCGAACCCTCTTGATCGGTTTGGATCACTGCATTCTCGACCGCGCGGAAATCGAACTCATCCGAGCGGGCATCGAGGGGTTCGATATCGATGACATCGCGGTGTCCCTGTCGCATACCCACGGCTCGGGGTGGATGTCTCGCTCCCGGGCCGACCTCCCGGGCGGAGACCTCATCGGTCCGTACCTGGATCGGCTCGCCCGGATCTGCGCCGAGGTCGCGAAGGAGGCCGAAGAAAAGGCGCGCGGCGCGGCCATCCTCTTCGGCACCGCCCGATGTTCGCTCGCGGCGCACCGCGATACCTGGGACGAGAACGCGGGGCAATTCGTTTGCGGCTTCAACCCCGAAGGCCCGGCCGACGACACCGTTCTCGTGGCCAAGGTGGTCGCGGATCAATCGACCGACATCCTCGGCACCGTGGTGAATTACGCCTGCCACCCGACGACCCTCGCTTGGGAGAACAAGCTCATCAGTCCGGATTATGTGGGCGCGATGCGGGGGGTGATCGAA
>JANOSQ010000188.1:0-6541 GCA_031415915.1 Fimbriiglobus sp.
GCTCGCGTTGCTCGCGTTGCTCGTCGCCGGCGCGATCGTGGCCAGCGGGACGGTTCCATCCTGCGGATCCGGCCAACCGAAGGTCGTCACCCCCAGCTCCGATGGCGAAGCCACTTTCCTTTTTTGCACCTGGAACGTCGAGAACCTCTTCGACGATAAGAAGGACAAGCGGAACGCCATCGACACCGAATACGATACGCCCTTCGCCGAAGACGCGGAACTGCGCGATTTGAAGTTCGACCGCATCGCCTCCGCGTTCTTGAAGATGAACGAAGGCAAAGGGCCGGACATCATCGCCTGCTTGGAAGTGGAGAGCGTCCGCGCCGCCGAGATGCTGCAAGGCGCGTTGAACAAGAAGCTCAAGGAAGCCAAGGCCGACGACAAACTCCAGTACAAGAGCGTGGCCATGAAGAACCTCGACGGCGGCCGGCACATCGCCCCGTGCGTCATCACGCGTTTGACGATCACCCCTCAACTCACGCGGATGCACGGCCGGCAACTGCGCATCCTCGAGTGCCATGTGACGGTCAACGGGCACGACCTCTGCATCATGGCATCGCACTGGACATCGCAACTCAAACAGCGCGACGGCACCGACGGCGATATCGGCCGGGAGAAATACGCCATCGCCATCTACGAGGCCTTTCGCGAAGCGAACAAGCGGAACGTCGACACCGATTTCCTCGTCTGCGGGGACTTCAACGACACGCCGGACGCCGAGCCGGTGTTCAAAGTGCTCGGGGCCATCGGCGACAGAACCAAGGTGAAACCGACCGACAAAGAACCCTATTTTTTGAACCTCATGCACGGCAAAGACCCGGCCAAGTTCGGCACCCTCTGGTACAACGGCAAACCGCTGATTTGCGACCACATCTGCGCATCGCCGGGGATGCTCGACGGCAAAGGTTGGAGCGTCGAACCCGACAGCATCGCGACGATCAGCACCGGTTTGATGCGGGCCGGGGCGACGCGCCGGGAGCCGTTCCGCTTCGGCAGCCCCGCCAAGGAGATGAAAGCCAGCGAGCGCGGTTGGGCCGATCACTTCCCCGTCGTCGTGAAGTTGAAAGTGGAAAAGCGAGCCGAGCCGAAGAAGGAATAGCCCGCGAAAATCCGCCCGCCTCCTTGCCCCGATCGCGGGGCGGGTGGTATAGTAGCTCTGCAACAGTTTCGTTCGGCCGGGTGGGTTACCTTCAACCTCCTCCCTGCAATCGGTTCGGGCCTACCTTGAGGAGGGTGGAAAATGTTCGCGTTCATTCCGGGATTGGGGATGCAGGAAATGCTCCTGCTCCTGCTGTTGGGCGTCCTGCTGTTCGGCCGCAAGTTGCCGGACATCGGCCGTTCGCTCGGCAAAACGGTGATCGAGTTCAAGAAAGGCGTCAGCGGCGTCGAAGAAGAGATTTCCAACGCGACCTCGGCGAAGCCGGCCATCGAGCCGGAACCGGTTCGCGCCCCGCAGCGGGTGACCCCCTCGGGCGCCCCGAAGTTCGAAGACGCCCCGGCGACTTCCAGCAACCTGCCGCCGAAAGTGTAAATCGATGAAACGATCCGGTGACGGGCGGCTGTCACCGGCGAACGGGCGATTAACTCAGTGGTAGAGTGCGTTCTTCACACGGACGAAGTCGCAGGTTCAAACCCTGCATCGCCCACTCCGACAAGCCCCAGCAATTGCTGGGGTTTTTTCGTTTGTTCCTGCACTTCACTTCTCGATAGCCTCGGTTATCACTGGGTCATTGCCCCACAGTGTTCGAGGTGGGGATCGCAATCCGACGCCGGCGGAAGCCCGGAAATCGAAAATGCGCCCAATCGTATCACCAGCCCAAATCTACTCTGCAAAGCGAGTCCTTCACCCCACCCGAACCTCAAGGGTGTAGCAACGATTCTTGGAGGTTCTTCGCGATGAGCCGTTTTCGTAGGTCACGCTTTGCGTGATGTCGGTGAGAATCCGGTAAGGGAATAGCGTCACGCAGAGCGTGACCTACAAAACTGCACCCCCACCTTCCCAACCTCAACTCCCGATTGACGCTCCCCCGACTCCACGGTATGTGGCCACGCATTCGACGGAAGACCGGGGGATCGGCACGTGACACGCTTCGCTCTGCTCTTCGCGGTTCTTTCGGTCGGTTCGCTCACCGGCTGCGCCAGCACTTGGGACGCGATCAGCAGTCGCAAGGTGCGGCAAGATCCGATGAGTTTGTTCAAGAGCGAAGACCCGATGCACGTGCTGCGGAACAACGTCGCGGGTGGCGATCGGGCCGCGGCCATGCGGAAGTTGAAAGAACCGGCCACGAACGGGGGCAACGCCGCCGAGCAAGAGGAAGTGCTGCAAATCCTGGCGCAATCGGCCACCGCCGACCCGAGCCCCGTGGTGCGGACCGCCGCCATCGACGCTTTGGGCCGCTTCGAAGATCCCCGCGCCGTCAAGCTGTTGATCGCGGCCTACCAAAAGGCCGACGGCATCCCCGGCGGCACCATCCTCGCCGCCGCGACGCCGGGGGTCGAACCGGTGGCCGGCCTCGATAAAAAAGGCGTGGAAGATTTGCTCGGTTTGAGCGGTCCCGTCGGTTTCCAACCCGAACTGACCACGACGATCCGCCAGCGGGCGGTCGTCGCTTTGGCGAAGTCGAACAGCCCGGAGGCGGTCGCATTCTTGGCGCAGGTCGCTGTCGGCGATGGCAAAGTGGGATCGGAAAAAGCCGACGATCGGGAAGTCCGCGTCGCGGCCGTGCGCGGCCTCGGGCAGATGCGGCAAAAGCCCGCGGTCGTGGCCCTTTCGCAAGTGCTACAAGCGGAAACCGGCAAGGACGTCGTCCTCGCCAGCCGGGCTCATGAAGGACTCGTTGATCTCACCGGTCAAAATCTCCCGGCCGATCCTGCGAAATGGAATAACGTGGTTCAATCGGGTTTCGAGGTCTCAGCCGGCCCGAGTTGGATCGGGAAAGCCTTCTCCAAGTAGTGGGCGGCGATCCCGTAGATCGGGTCGAGTCTTCGAGGCCCGACACCGGCCTTTGTCCGGCCTCGAAGACTCGGCCCGACCTACAACTTGATCACCCACCTCCGAGGTCACCGTGCAATACCTCCAGCCCTTCCTCTATTTCGTCCGCAAGCCGAAGACCGGCTACCGCAACACGCTGCTCGGGTGCCTCTGCCCGCTGATCCCGATCGTCGGCGAGATGGTGTTGTTGGGCTACCGCGCCGAAGTTTCCGACGAACTCGAGCGCGATCCCGACCTCAAAGATCACCCCGATTTCGACCTCGACCGCCTGATGCCGTATCTCAATCGCGGCGTTTGGCCCTATTTGTCCAAGGTCATCAGCTTGTTGATCCTGCTGACCCTCGGCGCCATCGTGGCGCTCGCCGCGGGGATCGGCTTCTACCAAATCGTGCCCGAACCGATCCTCGCGATGGCCATCGGCTACCTGATTTACATCGCCGTCTTCGTATTGGCGTCCACCATCGTTTGGCCGATGGAGTACCACGCCCAAGCCATGCGGAAGTTCGCCCCACTCGATGATTTCAAATTCGCGATCCGCTTCGCCAAGGTCTGCTGGATGTCGACTTTCGTGGCCGTGCTGATGCACACCATGCTCTCGTCGATCGCCCTGATGATCGGACTGCTGCTCTGCTACATCGGCATCTACCCGGCCATCATGATCGTCCAGATGGCCGAGCAGCACCTGATGTCGCAGCTCTACCGGCTCTATTTGGAGGAGGGCGGGACGCCGATCCAACGGCCCGTGATCGAAGAGCGCCGCCGCTACGACGAGGAATTGGACGACGAAGCGGAGCCGCCGGAGCGGGCGCGGCGGGTGGATCCGGCGGAGTGAAGACCAACTCCTTTGGAACCACAAGCGTCAGCGCGTGGGTGGGGGAGGAAGGGGCCATCCTAGCCTCACCCACGCGCTGACGCTTGTGGTTCCAAAAGAAACCCACGCCACATCACCCCTTCAATCCCAAATCCTTCAACTGCCGCGCTTCGACCACCGCGGGCGCACCGGTCATCAGATCGCGGGCCTGCTTGTTTTTGGGGAAGGCGATGACATCGCGGATGTTCGTCGTCCCGGCGAGGATCATGCACCAGCGGTCGATGCCCAAGGCGATGCCGCCGTGCGGCGGAGCGCCGCTGGCGAGCGCGTCGAGCAGGAAGCCGAAGCGGGCTTTGGCTTCGTCGGGTTCCATGCCGAGCATCTTGAAGACGCGCGATTGCACGTCTTTGCGGTGGATCCGCACGCTGCCGCCGCCGACTTCGTAGCCGTTGAGCACCATGTCATAGGCCTTGGCGCGGGCCGTGGCGGGTTGGGTTTCGAGCGTGTCGAGATCGGCGTCCATCGGCGCGGTGAACGGGTGGTGGATGGCGACGTGCCGCTTCTCGACGGCGTCGTAGGCGAACATCGGGAAGTCGACCACCCAGGCGAAATGGAAGTGCTCGGCCCGTAGGACGAACGGCTTCGCGGGCCGCTTCTCTTTCTTCGCCGCGGCTTCTTCGTCGGCTTTTTCGTCCCACCAGTTGCGGTAGAGTTTGAGGCTCGCCCCGAGGTGGCTGCGGATGGCCCCGAGGGCATCGCAAACGACCGCTTCGCTATCGGCAACGAACAGCAGGAGGTCGTTCGATTCGACGCCGAGGCGTTCCTTCAACTTCGCCTTCACCGCGTCCGGGAAGAACTTCTCGATGGTGCCGGTGAACTTGTCGCCTTCGTATTTCATGTTGGCGACGCCCTTCGCCTTGAACGTCTCCGCGACTTTGGCGATCTCCCCGCCGGGCTTCAGTTGCGTGTTGCTGAACTTGTCGGCCACTCCCTTCACGTTGATGGCCCGCACCACCGACCCGGCCGCGATAGCGTTCTTGAAGACGCCGAAGTCCGACTCCGCGGCGATGTCCGTGACGTCCACGATTTCCAGCCCGAAGCGCAGGTCGGGCTTGTCCGAACCGTACTTCAGCATGGCGTCGGTGTAGCCGAGGCGCGGGAACGGCGTCGGGATTTTCAGCCCGAGGACTTTGTCGAACACTTCGACGGCGAGGTTCTCCATCAGGTCCAAAATGTCGTCGCGTTCGATGAACGACATCTCGACGTCGAGCTGGGTGAACTCGGGTTGGCGGTCGGCGCGGAGATCCTCGTCGCGCAAGCAGCGGGCGATCTGGAAGTATTTGTCGTACAAGGCGACCATGAGCAACTGCTAGTACAACTGTGGCGATTGCGGCAGCGCGAAGAACTCGCCGTGAAAGGTGCGGCTGGGCACGAGGTAATCGCGGGCGCCTTCGGGGGTGCTCTTGCCGAGCAGCGGGGTTTCGACTTCGAGGAAGCCGCGGGCGTCGAGGAAATCGCGGATGGTTTTGCACAGGCGGTGGCGTAGGACGAGCACCTTTTGCAAGGAGCGCCGGCGGAGGTCGAGGTAACGGTACTGGAGGCGCAGCTCTTCGTTCGCCAAGTCTTCGTCGATGAACTCGGTGACGCTGAACGGCATCGACGGGCAGTCGTTCAACACCGTCAGCGAGTGGGCTTGGACTTCGATTTGCCCGGTGCCGATGTCGGCCCGCTCCTTGCCGGCGATGCGGTTGCGCACGAGCCCGGTGACGCTGACGCAGTACTCGCGGCCGAGCTTGTTAGCCGCGGCGAAGAGTTCTGCCTGGTCGGCTTCGAACACCACTTGTGTCAACCCGTAGCGGTCGCGGAGATCGATGAAGACTTGGTTGCCGAAGTTGCGCGTCGTGAGCACCCAACCGTTGAGGGTGGCGGTCTGCCCGAGGTGCGCCTCGCGCAGGTCGCCGCAGGTCTGGGTCCGTTGCCAAGCGCTCATCGGGGTCTCCGTTCGGATTCGGAAGGATCAACCACAGAGGCACAGAAACACAGAGGAAAGAGCGGAGTCAACCCTTGCTGGTTCGCCGATTTCCCCATCTTCTCTGTGCTTCTGTGCCTCTGTGGTTAGTCTTTGTTTTCGAAGTGAGATTATAGCGAAGGAGGACATCGCACCCGCTCGGCTACCGCAATGTGTCACTCGTGGCTAAACTCAGAGTACCGGTCAAGCCACGGAGTCGCCCGATGAAAGAGCCGGCCACCATCGTCGAATACGGCGCCACGATCGATCCCAATTCGATGGTGGCGCCGATCGACGTCGCCGAGTTCGAACTCGAACCGGATCACCCCGGTCTCGGCGATGCGGGGTACATCGCGCGCCGGAAGTTCCTGTTCGACATCACCCGCGAGCATCGGTTGACCCGACAGCCGCCGCCGTGGATCGAATACACCGACGCGGAGACGAGCATCTGGCGGGATGCGACCCCTCGGCTCGACGAGTTGCACGTGAAGCACGCCAGCGAAATCTACATGAAAGCGAAGCGGGAACTTGCCATCACCCAGGATGTGATCCCGCAGTTGCGCACTCTCAGCGACCGGCTGTCGCGCGAGACGGACATGCGCCTCGTCCCGGCCGAGGGGGCTTTGCCTTACCGCACCTTCTACGAGTCGATTGCGGATCGCGGCTTTCCGGTCACGCAGTTCCTCCGGCACGGTTCGCACCCGGAATTCACGCCCGAACCGGACATGAT
>JANOSQ010000189.1:0-9579 GCA_031415915.1 Fimbriiglobus sp.
GGACGATCGTCGCGTTGGTACTCGTCGGTTTGGGCCTCGCCGCGCGCACGCTGCTGACCGACCGCGAAGGGGGCGTGTCGGTCTTCAAGTGGCTCCTCGCCGGAACCCAAGCGGCGCTGTTCGTCCTCCCGGCCGTCTGCGTCGGGGTGTCCCGCCAAGTCGACGGCGAACTGCTCTGGTGGGTGCTCTCCGCGAGCACGCTGATCTGCGGCTGCCTGCTCACGGTGCTGCTCTACATCAAAGACGCCCACACCATCGGCCTGTGGGCGATCCTGCTGGCGCCACTGCGGATGTGCGTTTACATCGCGCTGCTCGCCTGCTTCCTGCTGCCCGCGATCCAAACTTGGGAAGAAACCGAGAAGCGGTCGCGCGTGCTGATCGTCATCGACGTGTCGCCGAGCATCACGGGCATTTCGGACGAACTCTCGCGCGTGCCCGGCGTGAAGCCGAAGACGCGCCTCGCCAAGGTGCTCGACTTCCTCACCGACGACGAAGTGAAGTTCATCGCCCGGCTGACGGAGAAGAACCCGGTCTTCGTCTACCGCTTCGGCACCCGCCTCGACGAAGCGGGGGACGAACTCGGCCAAGGCTCGGCGAACTGGACCCGCGAAGAATGGGACGCGTGGACGAGCTACGATTTCAAACCCTACGCGATCAAGGGAATCTCCGAAGCCGGTCAGGCCGAGTTGAAGAAGTTGCCGGCGTGGAAGGCGGGGGAACCGGGCAACGCCGATTGGGCGACGCAATTTGCGAAAGGTGCGGAGACCGAAGTGATCCTGCCGGCGCTCAGCGAAGAGGACAAAGCGATCCTCGCGTCGAACCGCGGCAAGCTCGAAAAGCGCGTCGATGTGGCCCGGTCGCTCGTGTTGGGCACCAACGTCCCCGATTCACTGCTGACCGCGGTGAACCGGGAATCGTCGAACATGGTGCAGGGGATCGTGGTCTTCTCCGACGGCCGCAGCAACCTCGGTTCCGAGTCCGCGATCGGGGATTTGCGCGACCGCGCCACCAAGGAGAAGATTCCGATCTTCACCGTCGCCGTGGGCGAGAAGCGCGAGAACATCGAGATCGGCATCACCGATCTGGCATCGCCGGACAGCACGCAACCGGACGAACCGCAGAAGATCCTCGTCGAAGTCGACGGCAAGGGATTGCAAAACCAAACGGTAACCGTGTTCCTCGACCTGTACCTGCCGGGCCAAGATCCGAAAGTCGTCAAAGAACCGACGCACCGGATGACCAAGGAGATCACCTTCGCCCACGGCGATCCGCCGCACGCCATGGCCGAGTTCACCCTCGATTCGGACGAGCTGGCCAAGGATCCGACCGGCAAGGAACTCATCGAAGCGTCCAAGAAAATCGGCCGCAACTTCCAATTGAAGACCGGGGCGTTCCAACTCCAAGCCAAAGTGGCCCGCGACAAGCGCGAGATCTTCGCGGACGAATTCCACGTCAGCCCCGTGCGGACGATGCAGGTGGTCGACAAACCGGTGCGCGTGCTCATGGTCGCCAGCGGGCCGAACCGCGAGTACCAAACGCTGCGGACGCTGCTCGTGCGGGAAATGGGCGAGAAGCGGGCCGAGCTTTGCATCTACCTCCAAACCGAAGGGGGCATCAGCGGGGACATCGTCCAAGACGTGCCTCCGGAGCGGTTGCTGACCCGCTTCCCGGATCGCCTCGACACGACCAAGAAGGTCATCGCCGACACGCCCGAAGGGAAGCTGGCCAAGTACTACAACCTCGACGAATACGACCTCATCATCGCGCTCGACTTCGACTGGAACGAACGGGACAAAGCCGGGCAGTACCGCATCCCGGATCAAGCGATCAAGAACATCGAGACGTGGGTCAACAACCTCGGCGGCGGCTTCCTCATCGTGGCCGCGCCTCTCCACACGTTCCAACTCGCCCGCACCGAGGACGACGGCCGCTTGAAGCCGCTGCTCAACGTGCTGCCCGTGGTTCCCGACGACATCGTGGTGACCCGGCAGAAGGGAATCCCGCGCACCCCGCGCCGCTTGAAGCTGAACCCGTCGACCGAAGCGGAACTCCTCAAGCTCGAAGACGACGGCCGGCAAGATAAGCCGACCGCCGGTTGGGAGAAGTTTTTCATCGGCTCGGACAAACCGGGCGAAGAGCTGAACCTCAAGCGGGGCATCTTCTCGTACTACCCGGTGAAAGCCGTGAAACCGGGTGCGACCGTGCTGGCCGAGTTCGTCGACGTCGGCGATCAGAACACCGCCAAGATGCAGCCTTGGTTCGTGATCTCGCAGTCCGGCAGTGGCCGGGCGGGCTGGCTCGGTTCCGGCGAAACCTACCGCCTCCGCGCGGCGGACGCCAACTACTTCGACCGCTTCTGGCTCAAGCTCACGCGCTACCTCTCGGCGAAGCGCGAAGCCAAAGCCGCCCGCGGGCGCTTGCTGTTGAACAAGGAGTTCACAGCGGGTGGCCCCATCCGCATGCAGGTCCGCATCTTGCAACCCTCCGGGGAAGCTTACCCCGAGAACGCCCCAATCAACCCGAAGTTCAAGGTCACGCAGTACAACGCCAACGGCGACCAGTTGAAGATCCTCGGGCCGTACGAACTCAAAGCCCGCAAAGGCGGCGACAAGTTCGAGGGCTATTACACCGGCCAGGTGACGGCCGATGCCAAGCAGTTCCCGCACGGCGACTTCCGCTACAAGGCCACCGTAGAAGTGCCCGATTCCCCCGGCGACACACTCGACGCCGAGTTCATCGTGCGGAAGTCCGACCCCGAACTGGACGAAACCCGGCCCGACTTCGCCGCGCTGGAACGCATGGCCGGGACGGTCGAGGAAATCCGCGGCAAGCTCAACGACGGGGCCAAGCTCCAGAAGCTGATGGGGGCTAACTCCGACGCCAGCAAAGCCCGGCTGACGATGAAGCTCGGCGAGACCGACAAATTGACGATCATCCCGGATTGCATGGATAAAAAGTTCAACAAGCAGCGGAACCTCGGCGGCATCGACGACCTCTGGGACGACGAATACGAACCGAACGGAAAACTGCACGACACCGCCCACGAGCAACTCATCCCCTCGGTGGGGTTCGGCATCACCGCGAACCTCAGCCGGATCGGCACGATGGCATCGATCCCGTTTTTCCTGATCATGACGCTCCTCATCGTCTTCGGGCAATGGGGCGGATTGCTCGCCCAGCTGCTCCGACTCGGTTCGCTGGTGTCGGGCCTGCTGGCGGCGACGGCGTTCCTCGCCTACGGCGTACTCGGCTTCGTCTTCGACGAAGTCAGCCAGCAAAACCTGGCCGGGAAGATCGTGGAACTCGCGCTGGCCGGGATTATCTTCCTCCCGTTGCTCCTGAGCGTGGTCGGATTGTTCGCCTTCTGGAGTTCGGATCTGTTCCGCGCCCAAGCCGCGCGGATGGGCGCCCTGTTCATCGGCCTCCAAGGGGCGTTCCTCGTGTACTGCTCCTATTCGTTCCCGATCGCCATCGCGCTGCTCGTGGTCGTGACGTTCCTCTGCATCGAATGGCTCTCCCGCAAATTGCTGCGGTTGGCGTGATCCCCGAAGAACCACCGTTGGTGAATCCGATATGGCGAAGCGAACGACGACCGACGACCGCAACCGGAACCTGGACGCGCGGATTTCCAATCCGCTCGTGCGGCTGCGGGGCATCATCCGCCTCTTCGTCGCCCTCGACGTGGCGCTCTTCGCGGGCCTCTTCGTCGTCCTCTGGTTCCTCGGCTGGATCGCCTTCGACTACGGCATCTTCAAAGCCACCGGCATCGACTACGCCCTCGAATCGGCTCGGGGCCTACGCCTCGCATTCATCCTGCTCATGCTCGGCATCCTCGCGGCCTACACGGCCCTGCGGCTCTACCGGCTCGTCAACAAGGATCTCTCGTACACTTCGCTGGCCTTGGTGCTCGAAAAGCGACACCCCGAGTTGCTCCGCGATCGACTCATCACGGCCATCGAACTCTCCGACCTCGACAAGGCCGAGGCCCAAGGTTACTCCCGCGAGATGGTCCAGCAGACCATCGACGAAGCCCACGACCGCGTCGGCCGGGTGAACGTCATGGGCGTCTTCCGCTGGAAGCGGCTCCGGTCGAAAGCGATCTTCGCCGCGCTCGTGCTGCTGCTCGCCGCGGGCGCCGCCTTCGGCATCCACGCGATCGCGACCGAGCGGTTCGAACCCGACCGCGCCGGGCACAAGCTCGCCGACGTCTGTTCGATTTGGGCCGAGCGCAACCTGCTGATGAAGAACACCCCGTGGCCGCGGCGGTCGCACATCGAACTCGTCGCCTTCCCGGAATCGGGCGAACTCCGCCAAGGGAAGGACGCCGGTGCCCCCCGCATCCGCGCCCGCGCCTTCCAGTGGGTCATCGCCGACCGCAACCGCGTGGAAGGCTGGCGCCCGCTCACCGTGGCCGACTTGGGCCGGGCGGAATTCGGCATCGCCCAAGCCGACCTGTCGGATGTGAGCTTGGTCGATTCGCTCGGGAAGACTACGCAAGTCGATCTTTCGCAAGCGAGCCTCGACGACGTCGAAGGGACGCTCTCGACCCAGCACGAATTGGTGAAGGCGACGTTCGAGCGGCTCGACGCCCACGCCGACGACCCTTGGCAGAGCCGCACCCTGCGGAAGCTCGTGCTCCCCAAGGAAATGATCCTCACGTTCAACGGCACCCGCTCGGCCGGGATTTCCAACCTCACCCGCGAACCGAACGGCGAGTACACCGGCGAAGTCAACGGCATCAAAGAGAACCGCGTCTCGTTCGTCGTCCGCGGGGAAGACTATCGGACGCCCAAACGCTTCATCGAACTGATCCCGCCGCCGATGCTCATCGACCTCCGCCGCAACGAGTACCAACCGGCGTACCTGTATTACCCCGCGCCCGTGGAGAAGGCACACACCGTCTTGCGCGGGCGCAAGCAACTCTTCGCTGACCAAAAGATCAGCCTCACGAGCGAGAAATCGATCTTCCCGGTGCCCACGGGCACCGACGTCGAAATCTTCGCCACGGCCGACAAGCCGCTCCGGAAAGTGACCCTCACGCCCAAAGCCGAGGGGAAGAAACTCTGGGAGAAATCCAAACCCGGCGACGGGTTCGAACCGCTGCTCGCCCCCGTTCGCAAAGACGGCGGCAAGCGGGACGTACTCGGCTGGGAAAAGACCGTCGACGCCGGCTTCGAAAACTTCACCATCGCCTTCCGCGGCGAAGACACGATCCGCGAACTCGTGGAGTTCGACTACACGCTGACCGACCTGGACGGTGTGACCGCGAAGCGGGCCATCACGATCCAAGTGAACGAGGATCAGCCGCCGATGGTGGAACTCGCCGTGGATGTGCTCCGCAAGGTGGGCAACTCGTACATGTGTACGCCGATCGCGATGATCCCGTTCATAAGCGAAAGCCGCATCAGCGACGATACCGGCCTCGCCAAAGTGGAGTACGACTACACCTACACTCGCGTGGAATCGTCGATCGTTTCGACCGTGCAGGCCCAACTCGCGGGCGGCCTCGCGGGGGCATTCGGCGGGCCGGTCCGCAACTTCGGGTTCGTCGGGACCGTCGCCGGGAACCGCGTCGTGTTCGAACAAATCGGCACCAAGACCGAGCAGAAGCAATTCGGCTCCGCGGCGGTCAGTCGGTTCTTGGACGAACAAGGCCGGTTGACACGCGAGACCGCGACGCAGCTCGATCAACTGCTGGCCGCGACTCGCGATCGCACCCTCCAGCCGGGCGTCGTGAAGCAACTCAAGTTCTCCGACCCCGCGTTCGACTACTTCGACCTGCGCGAGAACCTCAAGACGCTGCCGGTGCCCGACACCGAAATCCAACCGCGCTACAAGATCGACCTCAACATCACCGCCACGGACGTGAACACGGAACTGAGCGACAAGTCCGGCAAGCCGCTTCCGGGGAAGAAATCGTCCAACGTCGAACCGATCCGCTTGCTGGTCGTCTCCGAAGGGGACCTGCTCGCCGAGATTTTGAAAGACGAAGAGAATCAGACGGTGAAGCTCGACGAAATCCTCAAACGGGTCGTCGATGCGGAAGTGAAGCTGAGCCAGGAACTCGGGTTGCTGTCGTCGCCCAGCCCGAACCAGATCAGCAGTTCCGCCGTCCGTGCCTTGGACATCCTCCAGGATGTGAACAAATCGAAGGAGCAACTGGCGTCGGTGCTCGTCGATTACGAGCGGTTGTACCGCGAAATCCAAACGAACCGCTGCAACCCGAAGTTGCTCGAAAAGTACAGCAACCTCAACGGCAATGGAATCATCCAAGAAACCAAGCGAATCCTCGACGGCACCAACCCGGAGGGCAACTTTTCGCTGGCGGAGTCGGCCCTCGGCGTGTTCCAAGGCACCCTCAACAACAAGCAAGTTCCCCCGCAGCCGGAGATCGACGCGGCCCGTTTGCAACTCGCCAACCTCCGCAACGTCCTCGGCAAGCTCCGCAGTTTGTCCGGCAGCTTGGTGGATGTCTCCAAAGTCCGCAAAGATTTGCAGGACTTGATCGACCTCGAAAAGAAGCAGCGCAACCTCGTGGATGACCTCGTCAAGGAAGAGCAGAAACGCTTGCAATCGCCGTCGATCACTTCGAACAAACCGATCGAAGTGAAAGTGGGCGCGACCGTGAGCGTGAAGCACGCCATCGACTGGAAGCTCTACGCCCAAGGGGAACTGGTCGTGTTCATCGAAACCCCGGCCGGTTCGGGATTGGATGTCGCCAAGGATATTACGGTGAAGGACGATAAAAACGAATTTGCGTACGATGTGAAGGCGGGGATGAAGCCGGGCAATTACACGCTGAAGATCAAGCCGTTCGTGGGGAACACGGTCGAGCAGCAGATCAACGTCGTGAAGTAGCTGGCAAAAATGAGACCGCCGCCGGGTTATTTACGCCCGCCTGCGTCGTCTGAATAGCAGGTGCGCCTCACACGACCCAACAGACCGAATGATCTCCCCCGGAGGTTTCCGATGAAAGTGACTTGGCCCCGAATCCTGCCGAGCATCACCGCCGCGACCGCGGTGGCCTTCCTGCTGACCTCGGTGCTGATGGCGCAACCCCCGGCCAAACCGGCGGTTCCGGCGGCCACGCCCGCACCGCCCGCCCCGACCGATAAAGAACTCCAAGACAAGCAGCAGTACAACGCCAAGAAGTTCGTCGAATTCAAAGAGAGCCTCTTCCGCCTCGCCAAGCGGCTCGAGACGAGCGAACGCAACGAAGACAAAGAAACGGCCAAGACGATCCAACAAGCCATCGAATTGGCGCTCAAGGAAAACGTCGACGGCCAATTTCAGAAGCTCATCGTCGGCCTGTCCAAGAACGGTAAGACCATCGGCGACTTGAAAGCGGTTTCGACGGACGAACAGCAACTCGCCAAGATGCTCCAAGACATCCTGACGATCCTCAACACCGACGACGAATCGGCCCGCATCAAAGCCGAGATCGCCAAGTTGACGGCGATCTTGAAAGAAGCACGGCTTATCAAGCGGGACACGGAAAGCGCCCAGGCCCGCACCGAGTCGAAGAGCGGCGACGCGAAGCGTTTGGCCAAAGAGCAAGAAGATATCGCAAAACGTACCGCGGAACTCGCCGCCAAAGCCGCCGGCCAAGAGAAGAAGCCGGGCGACAAGCCCGCCGACCCGAAGGCCGACTCCAAAGCCGAACCGAAAGCCGGCGAAGCGGGTGCCGAAGAGAAGAAAGACACCGGCGCCGATAAGGGCGAAGCCAAGGGCGGGGAACCCAAAGAGGGCGAACCGAAGCCGGGCGAAGGCGCCGGGGAACCGAAAGACGGCGGCAAGGGCGAACCGAAAGACGCGGGCATGCCCAAAGCCGGCGGCGACATGGCCAAAGAAGGCGACGCCGGGATGCCGAAAGACGCCAAACCGGGCGAAGCCAAGCCGAGCGACGGCAAAGGCATGGGCGAAGGCAAAGGCGAAGGCAAGCCGAGCGAAGGCAAGCCCGGCGCCGGCGAGGGCAAAGGGCAGGGCAAGCCCGGCGAGGGCAAGCCCGGCGAAGGCAAACCCGGTCAACCTGGGCAGCCCGGCCAACCGGGTCAGCCCGGCCAGCCGAAGCCGACGCCCGGCGCCAAGGAAATCCAGCAGGCGGTACCGCCCCAAGAAGGGGCTACCGACGACCTCAAGAAAAACGATCGCCCCAACGCCGGCAAGCAGCAAGATAAAGCCATCGAGGAGTTGGCCAAGGCGATCGAAGAACTCGAAAAGCGGTTGAAGCAGCTCCGCGAAGAGGAAATGAAAAAGCTCCTCGCCAACATCGAGGCCCGCTGCAACAAGATGCTCCAAATGCAGATCGACGTCTACGAAGCGACCAAGTCGATCGACAAGGCCATCATCGCCAAGAACGGGGTGAAGGAGACCGCCGAGCAGCAGAAGGCCCAAACGCAAGGGGACAAAGAGGGCGAAATCGTCGCCGAAGCGGATCGCGCCCTCAAACTGCTCGAAAGCGAAGGCTCGGCCGTCGCGTTCGCCACGGTGCTCGAAGAAGTCCGCCAAGACATGATCGCCGTCCAACGCCGCTTGGCGCAAACCTACGTGGACAAGCAAACGCAGGGGATCGAGGAAGACATCATCGCCATGCTCAAGGATATGATCGAAGCTTTGAAAAAAGCCCAAGCGGAGATGAGCAAGGATCCGCCGAAGGACGGCCCGCCGAAAGACGGCAAGCCGGGTGACAAGAAGTTGATCGACCTGCTCGCGGAGTTGAAACTGATCCGCACCCTGCAACTGTCGATCAACAACCGCACCTCGACCCAAGGCGGCAAGGAAAAGATCGAGCAGTCGAAGGATCCGATCATCCAAGCGGAGTTGAAGCAGCTTTCGGCCCGCCAAGTGAAGCTGCAAGAAATGATTGACAAAATCGCGAGCGGAAGCAATCAGTAATTCGTTGCACGGGCCCCGCCGCTGGGGTATGATGAATCAATCTCCGCCGGGGCCTCGGTTTTCCGTTCGCCCCGGCCACGGTTCGGATCCTTCCACCACCTTCTCGGGAGCATTTCATGACGCTGCGTAAATGGCTCTGTTCGTTGGCCGTGGGCGCGATGGCCGCCACTGGCGCTACCGCTGCCGACAAAGAAGCCAAGCCCCTCGCCCCCGCGGCGCTGACTTTCGGCACTCTCCGGGCCATGCCCGTGGAAGTCGCCAAGGCCAAAGCCGAAACGTACCTCAAAGCCGCCGGCAAGCACGACCAAGCCAAGGTCGATGGCATCTGGGCGCAGAACGACAAGAGCGTGCTCGACCGCACCATCGAGTCGATCGCCCTCGCCAACCCGGACGCCAAGAAGGCCGTCGATCAAGCCCGCGATGCGACCGCGACGCCGTTCACCGAAGTCCCCGCCGCCATCAAGGGCGAAAAGGACGCCTTCGCCAAAACGAACCTCTCCGCGGCCTTCGCCAAGGGGCTCGCCGGCAAACGCGTCTACGAAGAAGCCCTGCTCGCCGCCAAGGATGTGACCTCCGATAACCTCGTCGATCCCTCGGCGTTCTTCTTCTTCAAGGCCGTCGCCGAACACGCTCTCACGAAGCGCGACGACGCCGTGCTGTCGGTCATCAAGCTCCTCGACGATG
>JANOSQ010000190.1:0-6679 GCA_031415915.1 Fimbriiglobus sp.
CGTCGGTCAGCCCGCGCTCGATGTCGCACTCGAGCAGCCCGACAAAGTGGCGATGCTCATCAAACGGCAGATGGGCCGGGCGGACTACGGGCGCTTGGTCACGGGCCGCAGCTTCCGCCCCGAGACGCTCTCGGCGGTGATTCTGCGCAAGCTCGTGCAAGATGCGGAGCAGCACCTCGGCAAGATCACGCAGGCCGTGATTACGGTGCCCGCTTATTTCGATGATAGCCGACGCAAGGCGACTATCGACGCCGGCCGCATCGCGGGTTTGGACGTGCTCGACATCCTCGATGAACCGAGCGCCGCGGCACTGGCCTACACCTTCCAGCAATCCGCCGCGGCGCACTTGGCACCGGGCGAACTGCCGCCGGACGCCGCGAAGACGATCCTCGTCTACGACCTCGGCGGCGGGACGTTCGACGTGACCCTCGTGAAGCTCGGCAAAAAGCGATTTCAAACCCTCGGCATCGAAGGGGACGTCCGCCTCGGCGGCAAGGACTGGGACGACCGCTTGGTGAACCACGTCGCCGAGCAATTCCGCCAGACCCACGGCAGCGATCCGCGCACCGACGAGCAATCGATGGCCATGCTCGATTCGTCCGCGGAGCGGGCCAAGCGCACGCTCAGCAAGGTGGACTCCGCGACGATCACCTGCACGCACGACGGCAAGAAGATGACCGTGCCGATCACGCGGGCCGAGTTCGAGAACTTGACGCGCGATCTGCTGCTGCGCACGCGCTTGACCTCGCAACAAGTCATCAACCAAGCGGGGATGAAGTGGGACGCCGTGGAGAAGGTGCTGATGGTCGGCGGCAGCACGCACATGCCGGCGACGGGGCGGATGCTGAAAGAACTCACCGGCAAGGAACCGGATCGCTCCCTCGCGGTCAGCGAGGTGGTCGCCCGCGGTGCGGCGGTCCACGCCGGGATCATCGCGGCCCGCAAGGCCCGCGAAGCCAACATCGCCCACTCCGCCGCCTTCGACGAAATCGTCGAGATCAGCGTCAACGCGCACAGCCTGGGTGTCGAGGTTCGCCAAGCCGATGCCCGGTTGAACAACCGGCTCGTCGTGAAGAACACGCAACTTCCCGCCGCGGTGAGCCGGGTTTACTTCACGGCCCAAGACAATCAATCGAAGGTGCGCGTCCGCGTGCTGCAAGGGGAAGCCCAGCAAGCCGAGGCGTGCATGCCCGTCGGCGAATGCTGGATCGACGGCCTCCCCGCGAACTTGCCGAAGGGATCGCCGGTGCAAGTGCGCTGCGCGCTGGCCGCCAACGGCCTCATCGAAGTGATGGCCCTCGACATGACCAGCGGCCGCATGGCGAAAGCCGAGCTGAAGCGCACCGGCGGTTTGAGCGATGCAGAGATTGCGATTGAAGCGGAGTGGGTAGCGGGGTTGAAGGTGATCTGAGGCTGGCTCAACACCCTCCTTTTTTGTGTTCGACGGGTGCGAGACGACGCTTCCACCGTTCTAAAGCTACCAAAGCGAGTGCTAGAGCCAACCGGATCAACCCGTTTTCGGCGGGAGTTTCAACCCCGTCCCCGATCGTTTCATCCGGCGGGCGTAGCGGGCTTTCATCGTCAGGTCGTCGTGCTCGTCTTCGATGTCGCCGACGATTTCCTCCAGCACGTCTTCGAGCGTGAGGATACCGAGGACGGCGCCGGTGTCCTCGCGCACGATGGCCATGGGCCGGTGGCTCTTGCGGAAGAGGCGGAGCGCGGCCGAGACCGGTTCCTCGGGATCGAGAAACTGGGCCGGGTACAAGGCGTCTTCGAGGATCACGACGTTCTGCAGGCTGAACAGGAAGAAGAGATCCTTGGTATTGACGACGCCGACGATGTTGTCGGGTTCTTGCCGGTACACGGGCATCCGCGTGTGGGCGCCTTCCCGCACGGCCTCCAGCACTTTGTCCGACGGCGTGCTGAGTTCGAGCATGGCGACCTTCTCCCGAGGCACCATGATGTCGCGGACCGTCTTGTTCGAGAGCGCGAAGACGTTCCGCAGGTAGTCCGCAGCTTCGGGTTCGATCAGCCCCGCTTGCTGCGTATCGGCGATGAGCAAGCTCAGCTCGTTGACGGAGTACACCTCGCCGTCTTCGTTGGGGCTGCGGAAGCCGAGTTGCCGGAGGAACAGGTTGCTCGATCCGTTCATCAGCCGGATGAGGGGCTTGGAGATCCGGGCGAAGCCGTTGAGCGGCACGGCGACCCAGAGCCCGACGCGCTCCGGGTCTTGCAGCGCGGCGATCTTGGGCATCTGCTCCCCGAACACGACGTGCATGTAGGTGATGAGCGACAGCGTCAGGCCGATCGAGAGCACGCGGATGAACGGCCCTTGCCACGCATCGGGGGCGTTCTGGAAAAGCGGCTCGATGAGCCGCGCGAGGGCCGGCTCGCTGACGAAGCCCAGAGCCAAACTGGCGAGGGTGATGCCGAGCTGGGCCGCAGCCACGCTGCGATCCATTTCCACGACGGATTCGAGCAGCGCCTTCGCCCGGTGCCGGCCTTCATCGACGAGTTCTTGCACGCGCGAGCGGCGAATCGACACCACGGCGAACTCGGCGGCGACGAAGTAGCCGTTGATCAGAATCAGAATCGGGATGAGCGCCAGACCCAACCAAAGGGGCAACCCGTCGTGGGGTGCGGAGGCCCAAAGCGAAACGGCGAACGGCGGCGTGTCCATAAGTCCTTATAGGCGGGTGTGACGAGCTACTGAGAATGATACGCTCCGCTGTGCAATTGACGTACCGGGGCGAATCCCGAAATTCCGAAACGAACCCCCTTGCGCGGGATCCGCCCGTGTGGTAAGTTCGCGGCGGTCAACCCATCCCCCGTTCGGAGCCGATCGATAAACATCAAGAACGCCGTGATGAAAGCCTACGAGACGAAGTCCCTCAAAGAGATCGCCGATTCGACGGTCGTGGCGCTGGAAGGAATCACCGCCGCCGACGCCGAACGCCTCCGTGCGGCGTTCAACATCAAAACGATCCGCGACTTGGCCAAGTGGAAGTGTGTGCTCTGGGCCCAAGCCATCGTAACGCTGGCCGAGACGGAGCAGTGAGTTCGCATCGCAGGTGTCCGGGGGCATACGATGGTGGGAAAGGCCCCCGAGTCCGCAGGGTTCGCACCATGGCACGCAAATCGCCGAAGTCCAAGATCGTCGCCTTCAAAGTCGAAGACGACCTCGCCGAGTTCCTGAACAACTTGCCGAACAAGAGCGACTTCATCCGCAAGGCGATCCTCGCCCAGTTCGGCATGACCTGCCCGCTCTGCACCGGGTCGGGCGTGGTGCCGCGCGGGGTTCACAACCACTTCCAGCCGCTGATCGCCGCGAGCAACGAGCGCCCGTGCGAGAAATGCAAGACGCCGGTGAAGATGCCGCTGACGGCGGAGAACGTGGCCGCGACCGACCGCAAGCGCGTGGAGCAGTTTCTCCATGGCGGGCCGCTGTACTGCACGAAGTGCTACCCGACGGTTCCGGCGTGTGACGATTGCGGCTGGCACGTGCCGATGGAGAAAGTGGCCGAGCACTTCCGCAAAGTGCATTCGCTGAACATGGTGTGATTGACGGAGTGGGAACGGAATAGCGTGGGGTGCGGCTCGCTTCTACAACCCGAAGGGCTGGCCGGATCACTTCGAGCTGAATAGTTGGCGCAGCTTGGCGACTCCGCACCTGGCGACTCCGCACGGGTGCGCCAACGGATTCTGGCACTGTCAGAAACGTTGTCGGACCCGCTCCGAATGGTGTCCTCTCATTCTGGCAACCCGTTTTCCGGCCTGAAAGGTCGGAGACGGCGCAGCCGTCGGAGACCTGGGCTGACAGAACCGACCTTTCAGGCCGGAAAACGGCCGACAAGCTGCCAGAAAACTTTGTCGCACCCACTCCGCACCTTGACCCGCCCCGCCGGGTGGTTTACAGTCTGTAGTTACCCGCCTGCCCGCCGCGCGTTCGACCCGCGACCCGTTTGTCCCGATCCCGGCCCTCCCAACACACTCCGAAGGGGCTTTCCCATGCGCCGGACTCTCGCCCGCGCCGTTTCATTCCTCGCGATCGCCGGCGCAGCTCTGCTCTACGCCCAACAACCGGGCGCTCCGATGCCGGCGCCGCGCATCGCCACCGTCTTCCCGATGGGGGGCCAACTCGGCACCAGTGTCGAAGTGACCGTCACCGGCACCGACATCGACGAACCGACCGGCCTCACCTTCTCCGCCCCGGAGATCAAAGCGGAGTTGATCGTTCCACCCGCGCCCGTGGTGGATCCCAAGGTGAAGGATCCGCCCAAACCGAAGAAGGGGGGGCCGATCACGAATGCCAAATTCAAAGTGACGATCCCCGCCGGCGTGCGGCCGGCCAGCTACGACTGCCGCTTGGTGAACAAGTCGGGCATCAGCAACCCGCGGACGTTCGTCGTCGGGGATAAACCCGAGGTCAACGAGACCGACAAACCGCACAACGATGTCGAGGTCGCGCAGAAGCTCGAACTCGGCAATGTGGTCAACGGGTTCATCGCCAGCCCCGCCGACGTCGATTACTACACCTTCGCCGCGAAGGCTGGGCAACGCGTTCTCCTCCACTGCGCGACCTCCAGCATCGACAGCCGGGCGCGGACGTTCGTCGAGGTTTTCGACGCCAACGGCAAACGCATCGCTTTCAACCGCAATTACAAAGAGAACGACGCCCTCGCCGATGTGACCGCGGCCACCGACGGTTCGCTCTTCGTCCGCGTCACCGAGTACGCCTACCAAACGGGAACGCCCGAATACTTCTACCGCCTGAGCGTGACGACCGCCCCTTGGATCGACGCGGTCTTCCCGGCCGCGATCAACCCGACCGGCGCGACGCCCGTGACGATCTACGGCCGCAATCTCCCCGGTGGCAAAGTCGTCGATGGCGCCACCATCGAAGGCAAGCCGCTGGAATCGCTGAGCGTGACGATCACGCCGCCCGCCGGGGCCAGTGGACTCCTCGCCTTCCGCGGGTACACGCCCCCGAGCCAAGGGCTTCAGGACGGCTTCGAGTACAGCTTGAAGGGGCCGGGCGGAACGTCGAACCTCGTGCCGATCTACTTGACCGATTCAAAGGTGACGCTCGAAAAGGACGCCGGCAACGACAAACCCGAGTCGGCCGAGGAGATGGCGGTGCCCGGCGAAATCGCGGGCACCATCGGGAAGCGTTACGACAAAGACTGGTTCACCTTGACCGCGAAAAAGGGGGATGTCTACTACTTCGAACTCGGCGCCGACCGCATCGGCTCGAACATGGACATGTACTACGTCGTGAAGAACGCGGATAAGCTGGGCAACGTTGTTGAAGAGCAGGACGACGACGCCGACCTGCTGCACCCGCAAACGTTCTTCAACCGCAGCGGCGACCCGGCCAGCGCCAAGTTCACCGCCCCCGCCGACGGCAAGTATGTCGTGCTCGTCGCCTCGCGGGAATCGAACGTCAACTATGGCCCGCGTTGCATCTACCGCTTGAAGGTCAGCAAGCCGACGCCCGATTTCCGCGCGGTCGTCATGGCCAAAGGCCGCGAAGTGCCGACGACCGCGATCGCCCAGCAAGCCGGCGAGTTCGCTTTCGATCTGTTCGTCGATCGCCGCGAAGGCTTCACCGGGCCGGTCGCAGTCACGGTGGAGGGGTTGCCTGCCGGGGTCACCGCGAAGCCCGCGCTCATCGGCACCTCCAGCAAATGGGGCACGCTCGTGCTGAGCACCACCGACGCGGCCGCCGCGTTCACCGGGCAGATCACGGTGAAGTGCACCGCGAGTATCGACGGCAAACCGGTCGTCCGCCAAGCCCGCCCGGCCACCATCACATGGGGGGTCCAACCGGGCAACAACACGCCGACGATCACGCGGATGGATCAAGGACTCTTCTTCGCCGTGAAGGCCGAGAAAGCGATGATGCGTTTGAACGCCGATCTCGCCAATGCCAAGGTGAAGAGCAAAGACAAGGACGGCAAAGAGAGCGAGGCGAAACTGGAATCGCCGATCTTCGTGAAGCCGGGCGACAAGATCACGCTGCCGGTGCTGGCGGTGTGGCAGGGGGCCGAAGCCCGCCCCGGCCCCCTGACCGTGACGATGGAAGCGACCCAGCCGAACATGCAGAACGCGCCCATCGGCACCGCCGGCGGCGGCAACGGCCCGGCCGGGACGATGGCCAAGGAGAAGAACGACGCGGCCATCGCGCTCGACATCAAGCCGGCCGCGCTCCCCGGCACCTACGCCGTCGTGCTGAAGGGGGACACGCAAATCCAACTCGTCCGCGACCCGGCGAAGAAGGATCAGAAGACGCCCGTCAACGTGCAGGGCTACACGCAACCCATCGAGATCACCGTGCTGCCGCTGACGCTCGGCAAGTTCACGGCCACGCTGCCCGCAAACGGGGTCATCATCGCCGGGAAGAGCGCCGAGTTGACGGTGAAGGTCGAGCGCTCCGCCGATTACACAGGGACGTATACGGTGGCGGTGATTCTCCCGAAGGACCTCAAAGGGATCGTCGCCAAGAATGCGGTCATCCCAGCCGGTGCCGACGAAGTGAAAGTGATGGTCGAAGTGGCCGCCGATGCGAAGATCGGCGGCGTGACGAACTTCGTCGTCGCCGCGACCGGCACGGTACACGCGAAGTTCGCAATCAATCACGAAGTGAAAGCGAACCTGACGATCGCCGCCCTGCCGAAGA
>JANOSQ010000191.1:0-24387 GCA_031415915.1 Fimbriiglobus sp.
TCGCCGCGATGATGCGGTCGATCCCCGCGTGCACCGGCTCGGCGGCGCGGGACTTCGCGACGACCAGCGAGAGAATTAGAAGCCCGATGGCTCGACGCATGGCAGGTTCCGAGAAAGCGAGAGCGGGCGGGTTCGACGGTAACAGTCTACACCGGCATCGGCTCGGCGTGGTACACGAAGTGCGGCCGGCCCTCGGTGTCGGTCCAGTGGGCGGTCTTCGGGATGCCGAGGGATTGGTAGATCGTCGCGGCGAAGTTCTCCGGCGTCTGCGGTTCAGTCGCGGGGAACGCCCCGTTCTTGTCCGACGAGCCGATCACCCGTCCGCCGCGGACGCCGCCCCCGGCGAGCAGCACCGATTGCACGGCGCCCCAGTGATCGCGGCCGGGGCCTTTGTAGCTGGCCGCGAGCGTGCTTATCTTCGGCGTGCGGCCGAATTCCCCGGCCAGAACTACCAGCGTTGACTCGAGCAAACCGCGCTCGGTCAGATCGTCGACCAGAGCGCTCAGCGCTCGGTCCGTCGGCGGGAAGAGTTTGTCCTTGAGGTGGGGGAAGGCGTTGCCGTGGGTGTCCCAAGTTTCGTTGTTGCCGAGGTTCACCTGCACGAGGTTGACGCCCGCTTCAACGAGCCGCGCTGCGGTGAACAGGCTCCAACCGAAGGCGTTCTGCCCGTAGCGTTCGAGATCGGCAACCGGGGCATGGCCGAGGTCGAAGGCTTTGCGGACGCGGGCATCGGTCAGCAGCGATACCGCGTCCTGCCGGGATTTGTCGAGCGTCTCCCCCGCTTCCGCGAGCACGACCCGCTGGCGATCCAACCCCTTCAACAAATCCCGTCGGCCGGTGAACCGCAGCGGATTGACGCCCTGCGGCAGCGAGAGATCGGGGAGCACGAACTCCTTCCGCTGCGGTGCGTAGGTCCGTTGTTGATGATCGAACTCGTATTCAGGAAATGCACCATACGCTTTGGGTTCGAACGCGCTCGCTTCGAGGAACCACGGGTCGCGGCGCCGGCCCATGATCCCGGCGAACTGCCCCGGCAGCACGCGGCCCGAGTTGTGCACGATGCGATCCGGCAGCACCACCGCGGGCGGCAAATTATTCCGCATCGCCGTGACCGCACCCGCCACCGCCGCGATGCTCGGCCAATCGGACGGCTTCGGCAAATTCGGATTGAACCCCGGCGGCAAGTCGGAGCTGCCCGTCAACATCATGTGGTGGGCGGCGGAATGGTCGTTCGTTTTGTGAGTCAGCGAGCGCACCAGCGACCAACTCCCGCTCCGCTTCGCCAACATCGGCAGGTGTTCGCAGATCCGAATCCCCGGCGTCGCGGTCGCGATCGGTTTGAACTCCCCGCGGATGCCGTCGGGGGCATCCGGCTTTATGTCGAAACTGTCGTGCTGGCCCAATCCGCCCGAGAGGAACACGAAGATGACGGACTTCGCCTTGGGCGTCGAGGCGGGGGCGGCGCCGCGCAACTGTTGAAGCTCGGACAACCCCAAGCCGAGAATGCCGACAGCCCCCGCTTGCACGGCGACTCGTCGGTTGAGCGGGGGGTGGGCGAACGGCATGGCGGGAACCGAGGGGCGATGTCGGGGAGTTCGATCATACCCGGAAGATCACCGCCCGGGCAATTCGTTTGCGCGTTTTCGGATCGGTTCCCAGTTCGATTCCTTCAAGCCCTTCGCGATCCCCGCCCCGAGGAGTTGCGGTTTCACCGCACCATTCGCGTCGGCGACGAGCAAAGCCCCGGTGCGGGTTTCGCTGCGGAGGAGGCCCGTGAGTGCCAACGCTCGATTGGCCGCGGGCAAGCCGGTCAGTGCCCCCACGAGCGCGGCCGTCGTAAGGAAGCTGCCATCCATCGTCGCCCAACCCTAGTCGCGAAGTGGACGGTAAAAAATCGAAATTCGGGAAGCTGCGACGGATTTCCCTTCTCCTCTCCACGGCTTCCCGGTCGAGTACTCTCGGGCTCCGAACAAGGTGTTGAGAATCTGGGCGGATGGTTCGAAGCTCCGACGAGATTTGAGCGAACCCGACAGAAGTGCCGCCAGAATCAGTTTGCCTATCGCTCGCCTCCGAACCGGATGCATCGCTACCGCCGACAAGAATACCACGGTCGCGCATCGGGAGGTGTGCCAACGATTCTCGGAGTCGTCATTCCAGCGTCAACCCATCCAATTGTGTGTTCAGACCGGGGACATGGGTGACACTGTTCGCGGAGCGAACGGCGACACTCTCCCGACCTTGGTCGTACCGCCGAATTCCATTGCGAAACCCCTTCGCCCCCTTACCCTCACGCACCCCTCTCCTTTTTCCTAAGTTAGCGTCGATTCACTCCGTTTCCGAGGGAGCTTCATGGCCCGCACCGTCCGCAACTACACCGTGCTCCCGTCGATCCCGGATCGCCTCAAAGCCCTGCAAACGCTCGCCTACAACCTCTGGTGGTGCTGGAACGCCGACGCGGTCGCCCTATTCAGCAAGATCGCCCCAAAGCAATTTGAAGACCTCGACCACAGCCCCGTCCGCCTCGGGTACGCCATCGACCAAGCGCGGCTGCACGAACTCGAAACGGACGAGAGCTTCCTCGCCCACCTCGACCGCGTCGAAGCCAGCATGAAGCACTACCTCGGCGCCAAGACTTGGTTCCAAGAGACCCACCCCGATCAAACCGCGCTCAAGATCGCCTACTTTTCGATGGAGTTCGGCATTCACGAGAGCGTGCCCGTTTACTCCGGCGGCCTCGGCGTCCTGGCGGGAGATCACCTGAAGTCGGCCAGCGACCTCGGACTGCCGCTCGTCGGCGTCAGCATGATGTACCGCGAAGGTTACTTCCGCCAGCACCTCAACGCCGACGGTTGGCAGCAAGAGCGCTACCCCGAGAACGACTTCTTCAGCCTGCCGTTGATCGCCGAGACGAACGCCGATGAAACCCCGATCCTCGTGGGCGTGACCCTGCCGGGCCGCGAAGTGTTACTGAAAATCTGGCGCATCCAAGTCGGTCGCATCCCGCTGTATCTGCTCGACGCCAACATCCCGCAGAACCGCTTGGAAGATCGCGGCATCACGTCGCAGCTTTACGGCGGCGATCAGACGATGCGCATCCAGCAGGAGATCGTCCTCGGCATCGGCGGGATGCGGGCGTTGCGGGCGCTCGGCCAAGAGCCGACGGTCTGCCACATGAACGAGGGGCACGCCGCGTTCAGCAGCTTGGAGCGCGTCCGGCAGTTGATCGAAGACGAAAAGATCGACTTCGCCACGGCGTCGGAAGCGGTGAAGGCCGGGACGGTGTTCACGACGCACACGCCGGTGCCCGCCGGCAACGACGTCTTCCCTCCGGCGCTGATGGACCAATACTTCGGCGACTACTTGAACTCGTTGGGCCTCGACCGCAAGGGTTTCTTCGCCCTCGGCCGGCAGCACCCGGACGACGACGCGGAGCCGTTCGGCATGACCGTGCTCGCCATCAAGATGTCGAACTCCAGCAACGGCGTCAGCAAGCTCCACGGCACGGTATCGCGGAAAATGTGGAACGCTATCTGGCCGACCATCGCCAGCGTCGAAGTGCCGATCACGTCGATCACCAACGGAGTCCATACCCAGAGTTGGATCGCGCCCGAAATGGGGCACCTCTTCGAGCGCTACCTGCACGTCGAATGGGAAGCCAAGCCGACGGATCACGCGGTCTGGTCGAAGATCGACCCCGTCCCCGACGGCGAACTCTGGCGGACGCACGAGAAGTGCAGGACGCGACTGATCGCCTTCGCGCGGTCGCGGTTGAAGATGCAACTGGCCCGGCGCGGTGCGCCGCATTCGGAAATCGCGGCCGCGGAGGAAGCGCTCGATCCCGAAGCGCTGACCATCGGCTTCGCCCGCCGCTTCGCCACTTACAAGCGCGGCGACCTCGTCTTCCGCGATGTCGCCCGCCTCGCGGCGATCGTCAACAATACGCAGCGCCCGGTGCAGTTCGTGTTCGCCGGCAAGGCCCACCCGAAGGATCATGGGGGCAAGGAACTCATCGCCCGCGTCGTGCAGAACGCCCGCATCCCGGAGTTCCGCAAACGCGTCGTTTTCATCGAAGACTACGACATGAACGTCGCCCGCCACATGGTTCACGGCGTCGATATCTGGCTGAACAACCCGCGCCGGCCGCTCGAAGCCTCGGGCACCAGCGGGATGAAGATCGCTGTCAACGGCGGGTTGAACTTGTCGATCCTCGACGGCTGGTGGGTCGAGCGCGGCGACACCGAGAACGGCTGGGCCATCGGCGCCGGCGAGGAATACACGGACCTCAAATACCAAGACGAAGTCGAGAGCCGCTTGCTGTACGAACTGCTGGAGCGCGACATCGCCCCGGCGTTCTATAACCGCGGTTCCGACGGTCTGCCGCACGAGTGGATCCGCCGGATGAAGAAAGCGATTTCGACGCTGGTGCCCGTGTTCAACACGAACCGCATGGTCGAAGAGTACTTGACGCGGTGCTATCTCCCGGCGCACGCGCGCGAGGCCAGGCTGACCGCGGCGCAACTCGAACCCGCGAAGCAGTTGGCCGAGTGGCGCCGCCGAATGGGCGGGGCGTGGAACGAGATCCGCATCGAGAGCGTGGAAGCACCGACCGGCCAAACCCTCTGGGTCGGCAAGGATTTCCCGGTGAAGGTGAAGGTCGCCCTCGGGGCGATCAAGCCCGAGGAAGTCGATGTGCAACTCTACTACGGGCACGTCGACAACCGCGGCGAGATCGACAAACCGATGACGGCCTCACTCGCCCCCACGGGTTCGGCCGATGCCAATCGTTCCGTGCTTTTCACCGGCACAGTGCCGTGCGAAGCGAGCGGTCATTTCGGTTTCAGCGTCCGCGTGTTACCGAAGCACGCGAATTTGCCACACGCGCTGGAACCCGGGTTGGTGACTTGGGGGTGAGTTGTGGAAATCCTTCCGAACCCCGGCCCGCGCCGAGGTTCGGTCTTATCATGACCGTATGGAACGCCTCAACAAATATCTGGCCCACGCCGGCGTCGGCTCGCGCCGCCACTGCGATTCGCTCATCGGCGCCGGCCGCGTGAAGATCAACGGCAAAATCGTCACCAACCTCGGCATGCAGGTGGACGGCGAGATTCACAAGGTCAGCGTCGACGATTCGCCGGTTCGCGCCGAGCGCATGGTCTACTGGGCCGTGCACAAGCCGCCGGGGTACCTCTGCACCAACCACGACCCCTCGGGCCGGAACCTCGCGATCGATTTGATCCCGCACGTGGAACAACGCGTCTACACCGTCGGGCGGTTGGACGAAGGCAGCGAAGGCTTGCTGCTGATGACCAACGACGGCGACCTCGCGCACAAACTGATGCACCCGCGCTACCAGATCGAGAAGACGTACGTGGTGCTCGTGGCGGGCAAACCGAGCATCGCGGACATCGACAAATTGCTGGCCGGCGTCTGGCTCAGCGACGGCAAGGTCGCGGCGAAGTCGGTGCGGCGGATGAAGCCGCAAGGCGACAGCACTTGGCTGCGGATCGTGCTCTGCGAGGGGAAGAACCGCGAAATCCGCCGGATGCTGGCGAAGCTCGGGCACAAGGTCATGCGGCTCCGGCGCATCGCCATCGGGCCGGTTCTGCTCGACAAACTGCCGAAGGGGAAGTCGCGGAAGTTGACGGTCCACGACCTCGAAAAACTCCGGGCCGTACTCGCGGAGAGCATGAGCAAATCGAACTCGACGAAAAACAAAGCGATCGTCACGGCGATCGCGGCTCCGGTGGTCGAAGACCCCGACGACCCCGACTACGAAGGGTGAGGCGCGATGTTCCAGCGCCCGGCACAGATCGTCGAACACGTCCGGATGGCGGAGCGCACCTTCCGGCTCCGTCTCGCGTCCCCGGAAATTGCCGCGGCGATTCGACCCGGTCAGTTCGTCATGCTGCGACTGCCGGGGCGGAGCGACCCGCTGTTGGCCCGCCCCTTCGCCTTGTACGACACGACTGACGACTGCACCGCGTTCGACGTGGTCTACCTCGTCGTCGGCAAGATGACGGCGCTCCTCGCGGAGGTCCGCGCAGGCGATTCCCTCGAAGTCTGGGGGCCGCTCGGTCAACCCTTCCTCGATCTCGGCGAAGTCGAACGCGCGACCTGCGTCGCCGGGGGCATCGGGCAAACGCCTTTCTTGGCCTACGCGAAGGAACTGCTCGGGACGCGGGGCTACGGGGGACTGCCGGCGCGGAAGCGCGTCGATCGCGTCGGGTTGTATTACGGTGTCAGGACGTTGTCACTGGCCGCGGGGGTCGACGATTTCCGCGGCGCCGGGGTCGATGTGCACCTCGCCAGCGACGACGGCAGCATCGGTTCACCCGGTTACGTTACGCAGTTGCTGGAATCGCACGGGCCGACTTCACCGCTGATCGGTTGCGGGCCGGAGCCGATGCTCCACGCGCTGATGAAGATCGCGGCGAAGTGGGGTGTGCCGTGCCAAGTGAGCTTGGAAACGCCGATGGCCTGCGGAATCGGCGCCTGCTTCAGTTGCGTGACGAAAGTGTTCGCCGCGAACGGCGGTTGGGATTACAAGCGCGTCTGCGTCGATGGGCCGGCATTCGATGCGAAATCATTAGTTCCGAGTTCCGAGTTCCGAGTTCCGAGTTGAACGACCGAGCCACTCGGAACTCGGAACTTCCATTCAATCCTTCCGCAACCGCAGCATCGGGGCGCTCCGCGGAGAACCTGCGTCCCGGCGGATTTGATTGCCGGCACCCGACACCCGCAAGAACGGCAGCACGGCGGGTGTCTCGCTCGGGCGCGTTCGTTCTTCGTTGTCCCGCCGGGCAACTTGCGTCGCGGCCGTGAGGCTGAAGCGGGAGCGGTCCCAAAGCTTCTTGATCGCCGCGTCGCTCGGGGCCAAGAATCGGGCGTGGCTCATCAACTTAAAGGCCACTTCGGGCTGGCCCGCTTCCCGCAGCCCTTCCGACACGACTTCGAGCACTTCGGGATCGACCGGGGCCGCCTCGGCCGCGCGGCAGAGGATCTTCACCCCGGCCCGCACGTTGTCGACTCGGACCAGAGCCCGACCCAAGGTCGCGCGGTAGAGCGGTTGATTGGCGTTCAAATGAATGGCCTTCCGGTAACGGCGGACGGCCGTTCGGTCGCAACCGAACGGATCCGCTTCGTGGGCCTGGCCGAGGGCGAAGTGCCCGGCGGCGTCATCGGGCGCGAGTTCCACCGCCCGCTTCAGATGCTTCCGTGCCTCGGCGAACCGAGCCGACCGCAGCGCCCACTCGGCCGCCGCGGTGTGCAAGCGATGCTCCGCGGCCGGTTCCCAATCGCACGCGGCGCGCAAACCGCGCAGCGCGCTCCTCGCGGCCGAGTATCGGCCGGACTTCGCCAGCGCCGTCGCCGTGGCCAAGCCCGACTCGAAGTAGGCGAGCGTCCTGCTCATGCCGTGCCTCCGTGCAGTTCCCGTCGATTCACCCATTGGGTTCCGAAAGATATAGCGAATGTAGCGGTTGTATCGCAAGTCGAAATCCGATGCCAAACCGAAGATAATTCCGGGCCGGCGGTCCGGGAAAGTTTCCGGCCCATTGCCGGCGGGTTGTCAGCGAGGCTCAAGTTCGAGTTTCTCCGCGGTCGATGGAACTACGGGGAACCTTCGCCGAGTCGCCGTTTCGATCGTCGGGGCAGGACGCCAACCATGGACTTCGCACACTTCGGGCTTTCGCGGCGGCCGTTCCGGCCGACCCCGGATACCGATACGTACTGCCCCACCGCCACGCACGAAGCCGCGTCGTCCGTCCTCGCCCGCACCTACGCCGACTGCGGCGGGATCGTCGTTCTCGACGGCGAACCGGGCACCGGCAAAACCTTGGTCGTCCTCCGTTTCTTGGAGGCGTTGCCCGCAGCGACCTACCGGATTTTGCTGCAAGCGACCAAGTTCACACGCCCCGCCGATTTCTTCCAAGCGGTACTCTTCGATCTCGGGCAACCCTACCAAGGCATGACCGAACAGGAACTCCGTCTCAGCGTCTACGGCGAACTCCTGAACGCGCTCGCCCGGGAAGAATCGGTGGTGCTCTTCATCGACGAAGCGCAGAACCTCACGCCCGAAGTCCTCGAAGAAATCCGCGTGCTCGGCAATCTCGAGTCGAAAGCGTGCAAAGCGCTGCTGGTCGTGCTCGTGGGTCAATCGTCCCTGCGCGAATTGTTGAATAAACCCGAATCGGCATCCTTCGCCCAGCGCGTTGCGGCCCGCGCCCGGCTCAGTCCGCTCGTCCACGAGGAATCGATCCGCTTCGTGCGCCACCAACTCCGCGAGTGCGGGGGCCGGCCGGAATGGATGATCAACGAAGAAGCGTTGACGCTGCTGGCGAACCATACCGGCGGGGTGCCGCGGGTGTTAAATCGGGTCTCGCTCTTGGCGTTCGCCTTGGCGGAAGCGGCGGGGATGAAAGAAGTCGATGCGGAACCGGTCATCGACGCGTTGATTCAGCTGGAACTCTTGCCCATCCAACCGGACGAGCAACCCCCGTTGGGCCCGAAACCGCCGCGGCCCAAGTTGTCGGAAGAATTCGAACCCGAAGAAGCGAACATCCTGCCGCACCCCGGTCGGCCGAGCTCCGGGCCGATGCCCAAGAAATCGACGCGGAAGCCGCAGGGCAAGCGGAAAGTCTCCTGAACCGACCAGCCGTTAGGATTTCGACATGAGCCGGATGTTTCGCGTCATCACGGGTGCCGGTGGATCGTCCCCCGCTCCCCTGCGCGCGCCCGAGAAACCGCAGGCTTTGCAAATCGACGCGCTCGCCGATGAGGGCACACCGTTCATCGAAGTCGGCGGCCCGGAAGGCGCCGTGACTTCCCCCGTCCGCTCGCAGCCGCGCGTCATCGCGCCGATGCCGGCGCCCGTGTCCCTCCCGATGCCCAAGCCGGCCCCGGTACTCGCGCCGGAGCCGATGGTCGCCGCGGCCACCGACGCCCACGTGCTCAGCGTCACCTTCCACCGCTTGCCCAAGCTCGGCCTGCGTTTGCTCCCATCGGGGATCTCGCCGGACATCATCACCTACCATCAGCCCGATCACGCCGTGAGCCACGAGTACCGCGTCGTCCGCGACGAGATCGTGAATCAGTTCGAGGAACCCGGCCCGCGCGTCACGATGTTCACCGCCGCGGCGGGCGCCGCCGGAACGACCACGGTGATGATGAACTTCGCCGTGTCGCTGACCCAAGAACACGGCAGCCGGGTGCTGCTGGTCGATGCGAACTTCGCCCGGCCGGGGATCTCCCGCCGCTTGGGCGCTTCCGAATCCCCCGGCTTGGCGGAAGTGCTCGGCCAAGCGATCCCGCTCGCGTGGGCGCTCCAACCGACGCCGCTGACGAACCTGCATTTGCTCTCGACGGGCACGGCGACCGATGCGACCGAAGACTTGCTGACGACCGATTTGCCGAAGCTCCTCGGGCAACTGCGGCAGTGGTTCGATTGGGTGATCGTGGATGCGGGCGTGTGGCACGAACTGCCCGGTGCGGAAGCAACCGCCGCCGCGACCGACGCGGTTTACCTCGTGACGCGGCATACGGACATCGAGCAGTTGGAATTCGCCGACCTGCGGGCCGACATCACGAACGCCCCCGCGCCGGTGCGCGGGTACATCTCCACGCGGTGATCGGCGTTCTGCGATAGTATTCTGTCGGACAATCCCGTCTTGTCGGAGTCGGCATTGCACACGCCAGCCGCTGATCGCGAAGCCGTTTCCCCGCTCGAACTCCTCGTTCGCACCGTGTCATCGGACGGCGGCTGGGGCTACCGCGCCGATCAGCCGGCGCATTTGGAACCGACTTGCTTGGCACTGCTCGCGGGGGCGGAATCGGGTTGGTCAACCCTCGAGCAGCACGCCGCCGGCGATGGCAGCTACCGCTTGGCCCGCGGGCGCCCCCAAGCCGTCTGGCCGACCGCGCTCGTGCTGTTCACGAAGGCCAAATCGAACCGGCCCGCCGCGGAACTGAAACCGATCATCGACAAACTCCTGACCATCGAGGGCAAAGTCGTCCGCCTCGAAACGTCGGACGCCGGGGACATCGACGCGGGCTTGCTCGGTTGGCCGTGGGCGTCGGATACGTTCTCGTGGGTCGAACCGACGGCGTGGGCGTGCCTCGCTTTGCGCGCCTCGGGAATGGGCGACCATCCGCGCGTGCAAGAAGGATTGCGTCTGCTCTTGGATCGCGCCTTCGACCACGGCGGGGCGAACTACGGCAGTCGGATAATCCTCGGCAAGCAGACCGAAGCGATCCCCGGGCCGACCGCGATTCTTCTTCTCGCGTTGCAAGGCGTGAAGGATCAACCCCGCATCGACGCGGCGAAGGGGTATTTGTGCGTCACCGCCGGGCAAACGACGGACGTCGAGAACCTCGCGTGGATCAAACTCGCGCTGAGCTGCCACGCGGACGATTCGGCGACGCGCGATGCGCTGCCGATGATCGACCAGCGATTGCGCGAAGCACTCGCGGAAGAAACGGGCCAATCTTTCCGAGCCGGAAGCGCGAACGACGGTACGCTCGGTTCTCCGCAAAGTTCTGACGAGTTGGATCGGGCACCGTCGCTCACGCTTCCGGCTCGGAAAGATGCACAAGCGAATGGTCTCGGCGCCGGGCCTATGCGATTGGCCCTGGCCTCGCTCGCGCTGAATACATCCGCTCACAATCCTTTCCAACTCACCGATACGCCGACGGTCGCCACGCATGCGGTCGTCGGTAGCACCCGGGCGAGCGCCAAGGATCAAGCGGCCCCCGCGTCGAGCGATGCCACCGGGTTCTTCGGGAAGTTGCGTTCGAAGATGCGCGGCTTCGTCATCAATGGCACCGCGGCGATGCGGCCGTTGCCGGTGACCTCGGCCGTCCACATCGCCAAGGCCGAGAGCTACGAGTCGCCCATCGCCGAGATTCTGCGAACGCAGTTCGAGCACTTCCGCCAGCACGTTCCCGTGGCGGGCAAGCGGGTCGTGTTGAAGCCGAATCTCGTCGAGTTCAGCCGCGGGAAGGTCATCAACACCGATCCCCGCTTCGTCGATGGCGTCATCGAGTTCTTCAAACGCGAAGGCGCTGCGGAAGTGATCGTCGCCGAGGGGCCGGGGCATTGGCGGAACGTGCAATACCTCGTGAACGCCAGCGGACTCGGCGACGTCCTCCGCAAACACGGCGTGCGCTTCGTGGACATCAACCACGACGAACCGGTGAAGACGCTCAACCTCGGTCGGACAACGGGGCTGGAGTACCTGTACCTCTCCCGCACGGTGCTCGATGCGGACGTGTTCGTGTCGCTGCCGAAGTTGAAGACGCACCACTGGGCCGGGGCGACGTTGAGTTTGAAGAACCTCTTCGGGTCGCTGCCCGGCATCTGCTACGGATGGCCCAAGAACGAACTCCACTGGCGCGGCATCCCCAACAGCATCGTCGACATCGCGCTGACGCACATGCCGCACCTGGCGATCGTGGATGGGATCATCGGGATGGAAGGGGATGGCCCGCTAGCGGGTTCGGCGAAGCCGGTCGGGGCCATCGTCATGGGCATCGACTTACTGGCCGTGGATGCGACCGGTTGCCGGCTGATGATGATTCCGCCGGAGCGGTTGCCCACGTTACGCTTGGCGGAGCAGAAGCGCGTGGGGAATTTTAAAGAGGAGGCGATCCCGCAGCTCGGGGAGAGTATCGAGAGCTTGGCTCAGTCGTTCGAGATGCCACCGGAAATTGAGAAGCAATTGATCGCGGTCGGGAAGTGAATTGTGGCGGCAAGTTTTCCGACTTGCCGCCACTCGTGTCAGATCCGCAGCGATTCCACTTGAATCGCCGATGCCTGACCCACCTGCTTCGGCACGACCAAGAACTTCCACGTCAAGATGATCGTGGCGAGGGCGACGCAGGCCGCGATCAGCCCGAAGAAAATCATTTTGCGAGTCTGCGTACCGGTGTCCTGCGGGGGCATGGCGATGACCGGGAACGTCCCCGGGAACGGCCCGGCGTTCGTGCGGTATTGCGGGCGGCTCACGTTCTGCGGCGTCGGGTCTTGCATCTGCGGATTCGTGTCCAACGCCGATTGCGGGGCCGCGAACGGGTTGATTCGGGTGGACTTCCCGGGCGAGATCGGAACCGCCTGCGTCGAGCGATTCGGGTTGAAGCCGCCCGGTGTCGGCGTGTGCGATCCGGTGTCGGGCGCCTCGGCCACGCCGAAAGGCGACGACTTCGGGCGCAACCGGCTCCGCACTTCGGAGACGGGCTGTTCGCCCGATTCGTGGAGCTTCGACATCAACTTGCTCGACGGCGCGGAATAATGCTTGAGGGGCGGCTCGACCCCTTCCAGAGCCGCGAGGCTGAGTTTGGGCATTTCTTCGACCGAGGGCAGTGCGATCTCCACGGGATCCCACGCCTCCAACGCTTCGACGACTTCCGCCGGGGTGGTGAACCGCTTGGCCACGTCCTTGTGCATCATCTTCGCGACGATGGCGGCCAAACCCTCCGGCACCTCCGGGCGAATCTGCCGGATCGGCGTCGGATCCTTGGTGCGGTGCCACAGGAGCTTCTGCGAGACGGTGCCGTTCGGGAACGGCGGATGCCCGGCGAGCACGAAGTAGAAGCTCGCGCCGAGGGCGTAGATGTCGGCCCGCACGTCGACGGCGTGGCTGTTGGCGACTTGCTCCGGGGCGACGTAGTCCGCGGTGCCGAGGACGATTTTATCGTCGTACTTCACCGTCAGCATGTCGGTCGTGTCTTTGTAAAACCGGGCCAAGCCGAGGTCGAGGAGTTTGGTCGCCCCTTGGCGGTCGATCAGGATGTTGCCCGGTTTGATGTCGCGGTGAATGATGCCGCCGCGGAAGGCGAAGTCGAGACCGAGCGCCACTTGGCGGATGTAATGCACCGAGCGGCCGAGGTCGAGCGGGCCGAATTTCTTGACGATGTCGAGCAAGTTGGCACCGTCGACGTACTCCATGACGATGAAGTGGAGGTTGCCGTCTTGGTCGATGTCGTGGGTGCGGACGATGTTCGGGTGTTCGAGGGAGCCGGCGGCGCGGGCTTCGCGGTAGAAGCGCCCGAGTGCGGCCGGTTGTTCCGCCTTGGCCGGGGGCAGCACCTTGATGGCGACCCGGCGCTTCATGAACATGTGCTCGCAGAGGAACACTTGGCCCATGCCGCCGACGCCGACGCGTTCGAGCAATTTGTATTTGCCGATGGTGAAGCCGCGCCATTTCCCGAGGAGGAATTGCTCGGCTTGGAAGGCGGTGAGGAGGCCGTCGACCACCATCGCTTCGGAGGCTTCGCGGGGATCGTCCGGCATCCCGCGGCCCGCTTGCCGGCGTTGGATGTAGGTCGCGAGTTTGCTTTCGTCGATCATCCCGCTCTTGCGGATCAACAGGAGCAATTCTTCGACCGACGAGGGGACGGACATCGGTGCTACCCGTTGTTGGGGTGGATCGGCATTTCTCGCGCAACAGTAGAACGCTCGGCGCGAAACGCAAACACGGACGTTCGCATTGTGACCCCGGCCGCAATCGCCGGCCCGCCGCTACAATCCCTTTATCCCTTCTACCGCGCCCGGGGTCTCGCGATGGCCGAATTTTCTCCCGAGAAGCTCACCGCCGATGTGCGGGCCTTTTGCGAAGCGATCCGCCCGGTCGAAGAGCTTTGCTACGTCGAGCACCGTTTCAACGCCCAAGTCCTCGCGTTGGCCAAGACGTACGACCTGCTCGGCATCAACGTGGATCGGGCCTACGGCGGACGCGGAGCCGATGCGGTCTCCTACTTGAATGCGCTCGTGCGCATCGGCCGGGAAGGCACGGGCGTGCGGACGTTCTTCTCGGGACACCTCAGCATCGGGGCTTACCCGATTCAGACGTGGGGCAGCGAAGCGTTGAAACAAAAATACCTCCCGCGGGCCGCGAAAGGGGAGATGGTGCTGGCGTTCGGATTGACGGAGCCGGACGCCGGGAGCAACCCGCGCGAGATGACCAGCACCTTCGAACGCACGGCGACCGGCTACAAACTCAACGGCGTGAAGTACCTCATTTCCAACGGTGGGATCGCCGATGCGATCATCGTCTTCGGCTATCCGGTCGGCATGGCCGAGGGGCCGGAGCGCCGCATCAGCGCGTTCGTGGTCGAGACGAAATCGGCGGGGTTCGTACCCGAGAACCTTACGGCGAAAATGGGGATGCCCACATCGAACACGGCGATGTTCGAGATGACCGACGTCGAAATCCCGGCGGAAAACCTACTCGGTGACGAAGGGGCCGGATTCCGCATCGCCATGGGAACGCTCGTGAGCGGTCGGCTGAGCGTCGCCGCGGGTTGTTTGGGGGTCATCGAAGATTGTTTGATCGAATCGTTGGAGTATGCCAAGAACCGGGAACAACACGGCAAGCCGATCGCCAAGCACCAACTGATACAAGATCACCTGGCCGAAATGGAACTCGCCCGCGTCAGCAGCGATGCCCTGCTGCAAGTGGCGGCCCGCGCCAAGGAAGCCAGCGCGCAGAATCCGGCCGACCGCGAGTTGGCCGCCGAAGCCGATTCGTTGGCCGCGAAGGCCAAACTGTTCATCACGAACGCGGCGTGGGACGCCGCCGACCGGGCCGTCCAAGTCTTCGGTGGCCGCGGTTGGTCCACGCTCTATCGTCCCGGTCGACACCTCATGGACGTTCGCGTTTGCCGGATTTACGAGGGCACCGACGAGATTTTGAAACTGAAGATCGCCGCGGCGATGCTGGGTAAAGAGTACGAGGCCTTCCGCTGAACCGGGTGACCATGGCCAGTTTCCGATTGCCGGGCTTCAGCGTGCGCGCGAACGGGTTCGCCTTCGCCAACTGCTATCCGCCGGGCAGCCCCGTCGTCGAAATCCCGACGCCCTTCGGCAAAGTGCCGATTGGCGACGCCCACGGCGGACTTTGCGGTGGGATGGTCTTCGCGGCCATGGACGGCTACTTGCACGGGGTGAAGGAGCTTCCGCCGACCGTCGAACCGCCGTTATTCCGGTACTTCTGCCAGCGATTGCTCGACAGTTGGGATTTGCCCTTCGGCGTGCTGAAGTATTACGACTGGCAGCGCCGGCGAAGCGGGTTGCTCCGGATGACGGTCGCGAAGGAATGGCCGCGGATTCGAGCCCAGTTGCACCGGGGTGTGCCGGCCGCATTGGGCGTTGTCCAAGAGTGCGGCTACGATCCGAGATTGCTCGTAAGCAACCACCAAGTCCTTTGCTACGGTTACGATTTCGACGAGGCGACCGGAACGCTCGACTTGGCGATTTACGACCCGAATTACCCCAACGATGAGGAGTTGAGTTTGAGTATTCCGCTCCGCGGAGGGGAGATGATTCGGCATTCGTGCGAAGGGCCGACCGTGCGGGGTGTCTTCTTGACACGCTACCGGCGTCCGGCGCGGTCCCCGGACGCCTTGGATTTCTAAATCAATTCGGAATCGGCGAACTCTTCGAGACGCTGGCTTCGAGTGGGCTGCTTCAATTTGTGGATTCCGCGGGCTTCGATTTGGCGGATGCGTTCGCGGGTGATGCCGTACTGTTTCGCGACTTCGTCGAGGGTCCGCGGTGTGCCGTCCTTGAGGCCGTAGCGGAGTTCGATGACTTCTCGCTCGCGCTGGGCCAGCGATTTGAGCACTTCCACGATGCGCTCTTTCAGCAATCGGGCGTCGACGTTTTGCCCCGGCGTTTGAATGTTGGCGTCGCTGAGGAAATCTTCGAGCGCGCGTTCGCCATCGCCGCCGATCGGCTCGTGCAAACTGATCGGTTGCCGGCCGACGGATCGGAGTTGGCGGAGTTCGTCGACTGTCATTGTCAACGAGATCGCGACTTCTTCATCCGTGGCTTCGCGGCCGTACTCCGCGGTCAGTTCCGCCCGCTTTCGCTCCACCTTGGCGAACATGCCGACTTGGTGGCACGGCACCCGCACGGTGCGGGCGTTGTCGGCCAAAGCCCGTTGAACGCCTTGGCGAATCCACCAGGTTGCGTAAGTTCCGAACTTGTAACCGAGGCGGTGTTCGTATTTATCGACGGCCCGCATCAACCCGCGGTTGCCTTCTTGAATGAGGTCGTTGAAGGGCAACCCGCGATTGCGGTAATTCTTGGCGATGCTGACGACGAGGCGGAGGTTGGCCTCGGCGAGTTCGCGGCGGACTTTCTGGTACTGCGAACGCCGGCGGCGCAACAGCAGCACGCTGGCGTGGAGTTCTTGGTGGGTCAGGTGGTACTTGGTTTGCGCCTCGGTCAGTTCGTCTTGGCGGGTCGGATCCTCGACGACATCGCCGACGAGGCGCTTCATTTCGCGGTCCACATCGAGCAGTTTGTCCACCCAGCGTTCGAGTTGATCCGTCCGCGGGGAGAGTTCTTTCATGTAGCGTCGCGCGCCGAGCAGTCGGCGCATCCGTTTGCGGCGCCAATCGCTGGCTTTTTTGCGGTTCAACACGCCGAGGCCCTCGGCGAAATGCTGCGCGTCTTGACGGAGTAATTTCTTGATCTTGGGCAGGTGCTCGGCGAAGCGGGCCAAGATCTGCTCCCGGCTCAGTTTCAACTGCTCGCAGGAGTAGACGTCGATGGTCGGATCGACCGCGGCTTTGCCGGCGCGGACGCGCTCGAAGGTCGCCAGAGCTTCCCCGAGGATATACGGGCAGACCAACGCGGCATCGCGGAAGCGGGTGCGGCCCCGTTCGAGTTTCTCCGCGAGTATCCGTTCGTCGTCTTTGTTCAAGAGCCGGATCGAGCCCATCTGTCGCAGGTACAAGCCGAGCGAATCGTCGGCCCCCGTCGCCGCTTCGTCCGGCGTGGCGCTCCCTTCGACCCGGTGGTCATCGCCGCGCGTCGCCTTGGCCGCGAACTTGGCGACGGCGGTCGTTTCGCCATCGTCCGCATGCGCAGCGGCGCCCGGAGGCGACTTCTCGTCGTCGGCCAAGGCCCGCATTCCCGAATCTTCCGATTTCCGGCTCATCTCGTCGTCACCCGTGCTTGGGAAATCCGAATCCGCGTGCGGGGAAACGGGAAAACAATCCGGCCCATCGCGTTTGATGGCGCGCGGCAACCGCCGACATTCGTCGAATCCACCGCACACCGCCACCGCGTTTGAAAAAGGGGCTGGGCGCCGATCCGTCTCGCCGAAGAGACTCCGAGAATCATCGGAGAAAGGAAATGGTACGGCTCCGCCCGAATGCCGTCCACCCTTCTGAGAATCGCGTTTGCCGTTTCACCCCGTCCGATGAGATAGTATACCCGCGCCCCCCGGGCGATTCGGCGAGAATAATCGGCCGATTTTCCCGCCGTCGGAATCCGGCGCCCCGAAACAGAATCGACGCGACCCGATGACACCCCTTTCGCACCGCAAACGACCATTCGCCTCGGCCACCCGGCGCGGCTACGGCGAACGCCCCCGCAATGCGATCCCCCGTCGATCCTTGCTCATCCGTGCCGCGGCGGGTCGCGAAACCGCGCTCGACCCGGGAACCCGCTCGGCTCCCGTGGCCCGACTCGAGGCCGCGCTGTTTCTCGCCGAAGAGCCGTTGCCCATCCGGCGGTTGACCGAGGTCGCCGGGTTGAAGGATGCCACAGAAACCCGCCGGGTGCTGGCGCAATTGGAGGAACTTATCAAATCGGCGGGCGGCGCGTTCCGAGTTGAGGAAATCGCGGGTGGCTACCAGTTGCTCACGGCGGCGCGGTGCGAATTCTGGTTGGGCCGGCTCCGCCGGGCGGGCCATATGATCCGGCTCACCCCCGCCCTTTTGGAAACCCTGACGGTGCTGGCCTACAAACAACCGTTTCCGCGGGCCGATCTGGATGCGGTGCGCGGAGTCGATTGCGGGGATCAATTGCGGATTTTGCTGGAACGTGGTTTGGTCCGCACGATGGGACGGCAAGATTCGCTCGGCCGACCGCAACTCTATGGGACGTCCAAACTCTTCTTGCAAATGTTCGGTTTCAAGGCGATCGACAACTTGCCGCAACTCGCGGAATAATTCCGATTTCAATAAATGTTCCATTTCTTTCGGGACGGTTGCGCCCCCGCGCATATCGTATTCGCATCCGTCCATTCCGGGCGGGCAATACGCGCACCCGATTCTGGAGAGACGCAATGGCGAAGGCGAAAGCGGACGACGGCTCGATGAACAAGCGGCAGATGGTCCAAGCCGCATTCGAAGCGAAAGGCGACATTTCCCCCGGCGATCTCCAAGCGTACATTTCGGCGACGTTCGGCGCCGCCCTCCCGATCAACATCATCTCCTCGTACAAGTCGCAGATCAAATCGAAGCTCGGCCTCGGCCGCAAGAACAAGAAGAAACCCGGCCGCAAGCCCGGCAAAGCATCGGCGGCTCCGAAGGCGGCTTCGGCCTCGAAAATGGTGAACCTCGCCGATCTGCAAGCCGTCAGTGCGCTGGTGAAAAGCATGGGCGCCGATCAGGTCATCGCGATGGCCAACCTCGCCAGCAGCCTCTCGAAGTAACAACGATTCGAACCGGGCCGATTGCGGCCCGGCCCCCGGGCGAGTGGCGGAATGGTAGACGCCGGGGACTTAAAATCCCCTGTCCGCAAGGATGTGTGGGTTCGAGTCCCACCTCGCTCACTTCGCCAGCGGAATTGAAATCACGCCAAGATCGCCGACATCGGTTTGCCGAAATCCATTTCCAATCGCTTGCGGCCGGGCAAGGCCAACTTCCGGGGATCCAAGCCCAACAATTGCAACACGGTCGCGTGCAAATCGGTGACGTAATGCCGATCTTCGACGGCGTGGAAGCCGAGTTCGTCGGTCGCCCCGTGTACGACGCCTTTTTTCACGCCCCCGCCCGCCATCCAAATGCTGAACCCGTACGGGTGGTGATCCCGCCCCGCGGAACCTTCCGCGCCGGGCGTCCGGCCGAATTCCGATCCCCAGACGACGAGCGTTTCATCCAATAGACCGCGCTGTTTCAAATCCTTCACGAGCGCCGCGATCGGTTGATCGACCTGTTTGCAGAGCGGCGGGTGGTTCTTGAGAATTTCGGCGTGCGCGTCCCACGCCCCGGCCCCGCCGTTGGAACCGTGGAAAACTTGGATGAAGCGGACGCCTTTCTCGGACATCCGCCGGGCCGCCAAGCAGAGTTGACCGAATTCTTTCGTGTCGGGTTTGTCGAGGCCGTACAACTTGCGGACATCCTCTTTCTCGTCTTCCAGTTTCATCACGTCGGGCACGGCCGTCTGCATCTTGAAGGCGAGCTCGTACGACTTGATCCGCGCCCGGATGTTCGGATCGTCCGGCGCTTTCTCCGCCGCGATGCCGTTCAACTTCCCGATGAGGTCGAATTGCTCGCGCTGCTTCTCCGCGGATTGCGCCTTGGCTGGCAAGAAAGGCAGCGGGTTCTTCGCATCGACGAGCAAGGGCACGCCGCTGTATTCCGGGCCGAGGTAATTGCCGCCGTGCCCCGCTTGTCCACCGCAGCAATCCGCGAGCGGCTTGCCGAGCACGACGAAACTCGGCAGGTCGTCGTTCAACGAACCGAGGCCGTAGCGAATCCACGATCCGATGGTCGGGTACGGGCCTTCGAGGGCGTGCCGGCCGGTGTGGAATTGCAGCTGGGCGCCGTGGTCGTTGTCGGTCGCCCACATCGAGCGGACGACAGCGATGTCGTCCGCGATCCCGCCGACGTGCGGCCACCAATCGCTCACGGCGAGTCCGCTCTTGCCGTATTTCTTCCAGCCCGCTTGCATCTTCATCAGCTTCGGCCGGACCTTGTGCCGCCCGGCCACGAACTCGCGCAGCATCTTCAAATGGGGCGAATCGAGGGCCGATTTGAACGGCGTTTCCTCCATGCTCTTGCCGTCGTATTTGTCGAGCATCGGTTTCGGATCGAGCCCTTCGACGTGGCTCGTCCCGCCGACCATGAAGAGCCAAATGACCCGCTTGATCTTCGGCGGGAAGTGGGGTTTGCCGTCCGGCGCCGTCCACTTGTCGTCCTCGGCCCGCACCACGCCGTCGCGGTGCAGCATGGCGGCGAGGGCGGTGCCGGCCAAGCCCATCCCGGCGGAGAGGAACGATCGGCGATCGGGGGACGCAGCGAGCATGGGAGCCTCAGCGGATCGTTGAAAAGTCGGCGTGGTTGAACAGCACTTGGGCCAGTGCCGCCGCGGTGTTCGCCTTCAAGAATTCGAGGCACAGCTTCGCTTCCGGATCGCTCGGGGCGCGGCCCAAGAGCTTCTCGTAGAGTGCCCGCACGGTCTCCGAAGATTCCTTGGCTGGCAATTCTTTTGCCACCGCCTCGGCGGCCCGGGCGGAGAGCCGGGAGTTCACCAACGCCATGGCCTGTTGGGGAACGACCGTCGTCGCGCGGCGGTAGCATTCCGTCGGCCCAGCCGCGTCGAACGCCATCAAGAACGGCATCACTTTTTCGGGGGCGTGGCGGTAGTAAAGGCTCCGGCGCATCTTCGGGGCTTCGTCGTTGGAATCGAGTTCCGGCCCGCCCAACTGCGGGTCGAGCAAGCCGGACACCGAAAGCAAGCTATCGCGGATCGCCTCCGCTTCCAACGGGCGGGGGTTCATCTTCCAAACGAGCAGGTTATCCGGATCGAGCTTCCGGTTCGCGTTCGCATCCGCGCCGGCCATCGTCGAACGCATCTGATACGCCCGGCTCGTGAGGATCATCCGGTGCAGTTTCTTGATGTCCCAATTCGATTCCATGAACTCGACGGCGAGCCAATCGAGCAATTTCGGGTGACTCGGCGGGCGACCGTTCTTGCCGAAGTCGAAGACCGTCGGCACCAGCGGTTGGCCGAAGTGCCGCATCCAAATGTGGTTGACGAAGACGCGGGCCGTGAGGGGATTCTGCTTCGAGGCGATCCAATTCGCCAGCGCCGTCCGCCGCCCGGTCGATTGCTCGGGGAGTGCCGGCAACAGTGCGGGGTAATCCGCCGCAGGTTTCTTCACGGCGCTCCGGGCCGCATCGACTTTGGCGTTGGCCGCGATCATCGTCGCGATCTTCGCCGCTTTTTGCGGCTCGGTATCCTTCGTCGAGAGCGCATCTTGGGCTTCGATGAGATCGGCTTCGGCGTCCAAGAGCGCGGCTTCGAGATGGAGCGCCACAGCATGGCGGATCACGTCCGCCGCCTGCGGATTCTTCGGGACGGCGTACCGCGCCCGATCCGCGGCGATCTTCGCTTTGACGGCTTGCACGTTCACGATGGCCGCGCGCAACCTCGGCTCGGACTTCTTCTCTTGCGCCACCGCCACGCGTTTCGCCGCCTGGTCGAGAAGGTCTTTGGAGACTTCCGTCCGAAGCGTCGGATGGGCGGCCTCGGGGTTGAACTTCACCTCGACCAGTGCGAAGCCTTTCGGCCCGAATGCAGCCGGAACTCCCGGTGACAACGGCTTGTCTTTGACCGGGCGTTTGTCGTCGCCGCGCTCGAAGAGGTACGTCGCGATCTTGGCGTCGGCGTCGTAAACGCGCGGCAGGCCGCGCTTCTCCAAGTCCCGTTCGCCGGGCACCGCATCCATGCGGAGTTGGTGCGGTTCGAAGATCGCGCGGACGCGGTAGTACTCCTCCTGCGCGATCGGATCGTACATGTGATCGTGGCAACGGGCGCAATTGAGCGTGATGCCGAGGAACGCTTTGCCCGTGTGTTCGACGATGTCGTCGAGCCAGACGTTGCGGTTGAACTTGTAGTAGCTGCGGGCCAAGTAGCCGGTGGCCCGCAGCACCTTGGGGTCGGTCGGGGCGATCTCGTCGCCGGCGAGCATCTCGCGGATCATGGCGCCGTAGGGCTTGCCCGCGTTGAGCGATTCGACCGTCCAGTCGCGCCAATTCCAGATGTGCTTCTGGCTGTTTCGGAGTTCCGCACCGTAGCCGTACCAATCCGAGTAGCGCCAGATGTCGAGCAGATGCCGGCCCCAGCGTTCACCGTATTGCGGCGATGCGAGCAGGGCACTCACCCGCTTCGAATAGGCATCCGGAGTCGTATCGTTGCGGAACGTCGCGATGTCTTCGGGTGTCGGCGGTAATCCCGTCAGGTCGAGGTGGAGCCGGCGCACGAGTGTGTCGCGGTCCGCGGCCGATGCGGGCTTCAGACCGCGCTTGGCCCACTCCGTTTGAAGCAAGTGATCGACGGGATGAACGCCCTGCGGAACCGGCGCACGCACAGGCGGTTCGAAGGCCCAATGCGCGACGGCGGTGTCCTTCTCGTCCGGCGGGATCGCGGCCCCATCGTCGATCCAACGGGCGATGAGTGCGATCTCCGCCGCTTCTAATGGGCCGGTGGGCGGCATTGGCTCAGCGCCCTTCTCGCCCTTCAGCGCGTGGATCAACTTGCTTTCGGCCGACTTCTTGGCGAGCACCACCGGCCCGTTCAGGCTCCCCTTCAAGACGCGCTTGCCGAGGTCGAGCTTCAAGCCCGCCTTCTGCTTGCCCGCCCCGTGGCACGACACGCAATGCTTTTCCAGCAGCGGGCGAATGTGCTTCGCGTAATCGACCGGTTCCGCTGCAATCAGCGCACCCGGAGTCAGGGCGATCAAAAAGACGAGGAACGTGGGAAGCCGCATGGAGAGGCACTTCCGGAGGGTGAGAGAGGATTGAGGATACCGGCCCCCGCGCTGCGAAGCAATCGTTTCCCCGGGCGAGCCGGGACTCACTTCGGCTTCAACTCGTACGCCGCGGCCCAGGTGCCGTTCCGCACGTAGAGCTTGCCGCGGTTCACGACGGGGTGGTTCCATGTCTTGCCGGGGATCGCGTTGAGTTTGCCGAGTTCCACCGGCTCCTCGGGCGATGCCTTCAACAGGTGCACTTTCCCATCGACCGCTTGGATCACGAGCAAACCTTGTTCGCCGAGGAGCGTGAGTTGCCCGTGGCCGAATTTGGTGCCGACGTCCCATTCGATGGAGCCGTCCTTGAGATCGACGCAGACGAGCTTCTTGTCGTCGAAGCCGTAGAAGTGGCCGTCGTGGATCGCGCCGTCGTTGAAGTAGGGCCGTAATTTCTCGCTCGACCAGATGACCTCGACCTTCCAGTCGTACTGGCTTTTGGACACCTTCAACCGCCGGGTGCCCATCTCGGTGCCGACGCCGGTGCTGATGAGGAACTCGCCGTTGCCCAGCGGCGTCGGTTGCGTCGAGCGGTTCATCCCTTTGATGAACCATTTATATTCCCAGAGGGGCAAACCCAGCTTCGGCTCGAAGGCTTCCAAGCCCCAGTCGCTGAGCATCAGAATTTGTTCGACGCCGCCGATGGTCGCGCGCTGGGCCGAACTGTAGCCGTGCGTGGCTTTCCCGGAACCCCAGCGGAACTTGCCGGTCGCGGTCTCGAATGCCGCCGTACCGTTGCCGGTAGTGCCGCCCGCATACACGATCACGAATTCCCCGATCACCAGCGGCGACGAAGCATACCCCCACTGCGGCGGGCTGCCGCCGGTGTCGGCTTTGATGTCGGTCTTCCAAATTGGCTTGCCGTCCTCGGCGTTCAAGCAGAGCAGGGTGCCGGTCGCCCCCATGGCGTAAAGCTTGCCGTCGGCGATGGTCGGCGTGGCACGCGGGCCGGCGCCGGAGATTTCCTCTTTGAACTTCGCGGTCTCGAAGTGCTTCCAGATTTCGCCGCCGGTGGCCGCGTCGTAGCAGACGACCGCTTCGTTGTCGCCGCGCTGCTCTTGGGTGAAGAGCCGATCGCCGACGACGGCGAACGTCCCCCAACCGGGGCCGATCTTCTGCTTCCAAAGCAGCTTCGGTGGATGGGTCTCCCAGTCGGGGTCGATCAAAGCCCCCGTCCGCACGACACCATCGCGGTTCGGCCCGCGGAACTCGGCCCAGTCCAGGCTGTCCTGCTTCGATTCGGAGAGCGGCTTCGCGGGCACCATCGTCGGTCGATCTTTCAACTCCTCGGCGGCCCGATCCTCGGGCTTGGGGCTGAAGCGGAACGAAAACTCCGGGTGCATCTCGGCGTCGGTGCCATCCATGCGGAGCATCCCGAAGCCGAACCACGCGGCCGCGATCCAAGCGACGGTGCCGTACTGCCGGACGGTGCGCGACAGCGGGAAACTCACCGCGAGCCACAGCACCCAAAAACACAAGACTACGGGCATCCCGAAGACGATCGGCGCCATCGGCACGCGACCATCGACCACTTCGAGTGCGGACAACGCGGCGACGGGGATGAGAAACGCCGCCAGCACGCCCCATTTGATCGGGCCGCGCACGCGCGAGAATCCGAACCACCAAGCGATGGTCAGCACCGCCCCGAGCACCGGGGCCGACACGAACGACATGAAGTGGAACATCGACCGCGGTACGGCGTACGCCGGGACGATCATCAGAAACGCGATCAGCGCGAGGACGGCGATCCCCGGCCAAACGCGGACATTCCAACGATCGGAGGGTGAATAATTTGTCACGATGGTTTCTCCTGTTCGGATCTGAGACCTCACCCCCCGGCCCC
>JANOSQ010000192.1:0-3998 GCA_031415915.1 Fimbriiglobus sp.
GCTGCGGAACGTGGACGATGAAAACATGGCCGCGACATGGGAATATTCCAAGAAATTGGCCCAGCGCAGCGAGCGGATCGGTTTCGACCTCACCCTCGTCGCCGAGTTGAACCTCAACGACATCAAAGGCGAATCGGAGCCCTCCCTCGACGCGTGGAGCACCGCGGCCGCGCTCACGGCCGTGACGGAGCGACTCGAATTCATGGTCGCCGTGCGGCCGACGTTCCACAACCCGGCACTGCTGGCCAAGCAAGCCGCGAACATCGACCACATCGGCGGTGGCAACCGGTTGTCACTGAACGTCGTCAGCAGTTGGTGGAAGGACGAAGCGACGAAGTACGGCGTCCACTTCGAACAGCACGACGACCGTTACGCCCGCACGGCCGAGTGGCTCGAAGTCCTCGACAACTTGTGGAAGCGCGACCAGTATAACTTCCAGGGGAAGTATTACGACGTCGCCGATTCGATCCTGCAACCGAAGCCGCTCACGAAGCCGCGGCCGACGATTTACGCGGGCGGGGAATCGGAGACGGCCAAGAACTTGATCGCCAAGACCTGCGACGCCTACGTGATGCACGGCGACCCGCCGGAGAAGATCGGCGAGCGCATCCGCGACATGGCGGCGCGGCGGGAGAAGTTCGGCCTGCCACCGATGATCTACGGTGTGTCCGGGTACTCGATCGTGCGGAACACGGACGAGGAAGCCCAAACCGAACTCGCCCGCATCACGGACGTGAAGCAATCGAAGGCGGGCTATCACAACTACCAACAGTGGCTCTCCGGCACGCAACTCGAACAGCGGGTGTCGCTCGAAGACTACTCGGTGAGCAATCGGGGGTTGCGCTCGGGTTTCATCGGCACACCGCAAAAAGTGATCGACCGAGTCGCCGCGTTCGAGAAAGTCGGCGTGAGCCTGCTGCTGTTGCAATGCAGCCCGCAATTGGAAGAAATGGAGCGCTTCGCGGAGGCTTGTATTCGGTAATAGCCGCACACGGCTCAGTCGGACACAAAGACCGTTGCTTCGCGACCGAGGGCCAGGTGGTGCCGGGGTTCTATAATGTCCGATCATTCGCGCGACGCGACCCCGGGGACCGCCATGCAGGATCGAATCTCGTACCAGGGCATCACTTTCGACGACGTCCTCCTCGAACCGAGCTACAGCGACGTCGTTCCTCGCGATGTGGATGTCCGGACGCAACTCACCCGCAACATCAGGCTGAACATCCCGATTCTGTCGTCGCCGATGGACACCGTCACCGAAAGCGAACTCGCCATCGCGCTGGCCCAAGAGGGCGGCATCGGCATCATTCACAAAAACCTCGCCGTGCCCACCCAGACGCGCGAAGTCGACAAGGTGAAACGATCCGAGAACGGCGTTATCACCGATCCGATCACGTTGGCCCCCGGCGAAACCGTCCGCACGGCCCGGCAAATCATGCAGACGCACCACATCAGCGGGGTGCCCATCACCATCGGCGACGACCGCAAGCTCGTCGGCATCTTGACCCGCCGCGACCTCAAATTCCTCCAGAACAACGATCAACTGATCTCCGAGGTGATGACCAAGGAAAACTTGGTGACAGCCCCGGAACAGACGACGCTGCAAGAGGCCGAACGGACCCTCAACGAAAATAAAGTGGAGAAACTGCTCCTCGTGGACGATTTATTCCGTTTGAAGGGCCTGATCACGATCAAGGACATCGAGAAGAACGAGAACTTCCCGATGGCCTGCAAAGACGCCCGCGGGCGGTTGCGGGTCGGGGCCGCCATCGGCGTCCTCGACTACGAACGGGCCGATTCGCTCATTCGCGCCGGCGTCGATCTGCTCGTGGTCGATTCGGCCCACGGGCACAGTCGGAACGTGACCGACACGGTGCGGGAACTGAAGAAGCGCTACGGCGTGGACATCATCGCCGGGAACGTCGCGACGGCGGATGGTGCGCGGGCCTTGGCCGAGGCCGGGGCCGACGGGGTGAAAGTGGGCATCGGGCCGGGCAGCATCTGCACGACGCGGATCGTCTCCGGCGTCGGCGTGCCGCAGATGTCCGCGATAGCCAACGCCCTGCGGGGATTGAAGGGCACCGACGTACCCGCGATCGCCGACGGCGGCATCCGTTACTCGGGGGACATCACGAAGGCCCTCGCGGCGGGTGCCCATTCGGTGATGGTCGGCGGACTGTTCGCCGGCCTCGCGGAAAGCCCGGGGCAGATGATCCTGTTCCGCGGGCGGAGTTTCAAATCGTACCGGGGCATGGGTTCCCTGAGTGCGATGCAAGCCGGTTCGGCCGACCGCTACCAACAGAGCGGGGCCGAGGGGAAACATTCGGCCAGCAAGTTGGTGCCGGAAGGGGTGGAAGGGCGCGTCCCGTACAAAGGCCCGCTCGCCCCGTACGTGTTCCAGCTCGTCGGCGGTTTACGGTCGGGGATGGGGTACGTCGGGGCCAGAACGCTCGAAGAATTGCGAACGAAGGCTCGGTTCATCCAGGTGACCGCGGCTTCGGTCCAGGAGAGTCATCCACATGACATCGCGATCACACAAGAGTCGCCCAACTACAGCGTGGCGAACTATACCACGGGCGATGGCGACTAGCCTCGCGCTGCTCGCCGGGGCGGGCTGGGCTTCGGCCCAAGCCCCGCAGTGGGAGACCAAATCGCCCGCGAAGACGAACTGGGCACCCTTCCCGATGGCAGCGCCGAAAGCTACCACCGCGCCGGTTGTCGCACCGCCGATCCTGATTCCTCCGGTGGAACAACCTTCGCAACTCGGCACGCGGGTGATTCTGTTCCAGAAGCCCGCGGAAGCGCCGTTGGAACCGAAAGCCGCGCAGCCGAAAATGGCCGAACCCACGGTCGCACCCGCCCTGCCGGCGAAAGCCGAACCGTCGAAAGACGAAGTCTTCCGGATGGCCGGGGACGACGTCCGCCACGCGGCCATTCTGAAATTGGCCAACACCCAAACGCCGACGACGATGAATCCGGCCCCCGCGCGGACCGCGGCGACCCCGCCCCGACAAGCCTTGCTCGAACCGGGCTACGTCGTCCACCGCCGGCTCTTTTTCGAAGACAAAAACTCCGAGCGTTACGGCTGGGATCTCGGCATGATCCAACCGTTCGTCTCGGCCGGCTACTTCTACAAAGATTTGCTGCTCTGGCCGAGCCACCTCGGTTCCAACCTGCGGGAGAGGTACTCGACCAACGCGGGCAAGTTCCTGCCCGGCAGCCCGGTGCCGTATTTCATCTATCCGTCGGAAATCACGCTCGTCGGCGCCGCGCTCGGAGCCTTGGCTATCGGCGGCGCCGTGGCCATCATGCCGTGAGCTTGCTAGCCCGACGCGCCAGCGAGGATCTTGACTCCCTCGCTGGCGCGTCGGGCTGACAATTTCGCGTAAACTATCCGCATGGATCGCCCACCCGCTTGGATCGAGCCGCGTGCGGCTTACCTCCACATTCCCTTTTGCGCCCACCACTGCGGCTACTGCGATTTCGCCGTGAGCGTCGGGCGGGAAGACCTGATCCCCGCTTACGTCGATGCGTTGATCGCCGAGATGGCCCGGCTGGAAACGCCGCGGCCCATGGACACCATTTTCATCGGCGGTGGGACACCCACCCACCTGCCGAACGGGGAATTAGAACGCTTGCTGACAGCCGTCTGTCACTGGTTGCCGTTGAACGGCGGCGGCGAATTCAGCATCGAGTCGAACCCCGAAAACGTGAATCCCGAAAAATGCCGGATCATGGCCGATGCCGGGGTGACGCGCGTCAGCGTAGGCGTGCAATCGTTCCAGTCCCGGCTTTTGAAGGCTTTGGATCGACTGCATCGCTACGAGCAGATTCCGGCGGCGCTCGATGCGATCCGTAAAGTAGGATTATTTTGTTCACTCGATTTGATTTTCGGAATTCCGAGCGCATACTTGTCTGACTGGCAACTCGATTTGACCGCCGCACTCGCGCACGAACCGCACCACATCTCGACTTACGGACTCACCTACGAGAAAGGC